>CAIQNQ010000106.1 GCA_903873165.1 uncultured Methylococcaceae bacterium
TAATATACCAATAATAACCCACCCATCAACCGTTACGTTTTTGATTGAACCCATGATTAATGATTCACCACCCTCTTCTGTATCAGGGGTTTGGTCTTCACCATAAGTTAATAATGCAACAGTTGAACCTTGCATTTCTGCATCAAACTTAATGCTATTCGCATCTAAGGCGATTTTATAAATTGATAACTGATCTAACATACCGACTAAACCATTCGCACCGACTTCATCTGCACCAATGGCAACATTACTGGTTAAATCATGGGTTGTGGCATTAACTGTTCCTGCAGCAGCACCATCAATATATAAATTAACACTCGTCGCATTAGCCGTTAATACTACTTGATGCCATGCCGAAGTCGTTAATGGTGTTGGTGCTTGAATAGATTGCTTAGTCCCATCAATAATTTCAGCTGTGACAGTTTGACCTACTATGGATAAGGTAATTTTGTTACCCGCACCTGACCTTTGAAATAAAACTGCATTTGCTTGAGCTTGTTCAATTTTAATCCATGCTGATACAGTCCATCCAGTTGCAGGTGACGTTGCTAATGCAGGTGTTGCTGGAATTCTGATAATTTGTGTGCCATTAAATACCGCAGCATCTGCAATCAAACCACCTTCTGAAAATGTAGCTGTAGTTTCTGACGGATTATTAGCATAAGCTGTTAAGTCTTTTGCACTGGCATCAACAAATTGATAACTCAAAACTTGGTTTACATCAAAAGAACTAGCCGCTTCTTGGGCATCAATCGCTTCAGCATTACCATAATATAACCAGATAGCGGGTTCTGTCTCTTTAGCTAAATCGGCAGGTAACTTAACCCAGATAAAAGCCATTTCATTGATTGGATCTAATTTTTCAATATAAAACTTTAACGGTGTTTTTTCATCAGGGCCTAATACCCTAATATCTTTACCTTTTTCTGCCACATCAGCAAATTGCGTAAAGTTTCCGGTATGTAATCTTACTAATGCATAAGCTGAGACAGGAATAGTTAAACCCTCTGTTTTTATCTTTTCTGCATCAATAGTGATTTTTTTCTTAAAACTCCAATCATCGCTCCACCAGGCAGAAGCCATTGTTGGGATTAACATAAGCACTACTATTAAAAAACCAAACCGTTTCATTTTTTCTCTCATTTATAAATCAATAACCTGATTATCACAAAATCTCATTACACTATTATTACGAATACTAATTGACTTAGTCGCCAAAGCCTAAAATATCCACACTTAGCATGCCTAATACCGTATCTTTTTTCTTCTTTTTATCATCTTCATCATTCATGCTTGACTGAGCTGTTTGGGTTGCGCTTGCTGAAGCATTACTTGCGCTGCTTAATGCGGCGGAATTACTAACAGGTGCTACAGGTGCGCCCGTTACCCCACCAGCACCCGCTTGAATTTGCGCAGCATTAGCAACTAATGGGGTAATTAAATTAATTCCAGTTCCAGCTATACCAGCTTCACCTGCATCGACTTTACCATTAGGTGCAATAGGATTAACATTACCCGGAATAATGCCACTCGGTGCTGCCGCACGAATACCACTACCACTGGTTATCTTGGGTGCTGGTATGACTAACTGATTATTCTGATCGTAATAAGGTGGATCAATCGTTACCGCTAAAGCAGATTTTGCACCTTTACCCGCATCAATATTTCCGAATGATGACCACAGGTTAATGTCTCCACCACCTATGGTAAATATTCTTGAGGTATTTACATTAACATCATTATTGGCGATGATATTTATTTCGCCTTGCGTTTGCGCAACGATACCTAATTGATCTGCACCTTTAGCACCTGCCCCAGTTGGAGCAACTGCCAGACCTACATTAATACTACCGGTAGGTGTATAGACATTGATATCTCCACCCTGAATAGTTTGTATTTTACTAAAAAACATACTCAAATCACCTTGAGCAGTACTTTTTGGGAAGAAGGCATCAGTAGCGACAAAACCATTCGCTGTTTTGATAACAAAGTCTTGCAGTGTATTCGTATCTTGGGATATTAAATCTGGTCCTGGTGCATAATAATTATCAAAAATATTTTTGGATGCGTTTCTTAACGCTACCCTGTCTGATTCCAATTTTGGCAGTATATTTATATTTTGAGTCTGAGCTAACAAAACAGGTGTCAGTAATTCATTTAATTTATTTTGTATCGTTAAAGTGTCATCAGAACTTAACTTTGAGAATGCGATCAAGGCTGTATTCTGACTTAATGAGCTATCTCCCGATTTTTCAATCATAAATGTTTGAATTAAATCTTTCGCCTCTTTTATTAATTGCACACTTTCGTTACTCATATTATGTTGATTAGTCAAATCAACATAACTATTCAATGCATTTAACTCAAATTGAGTTTCTGCGGTCATATTCGAAGGTAAACCGTCAAAAAAAGCTAACTTCAAATCATCATGATCTGTTACTAATCGGACAAACGCCTCCAACTTGACTGCATCCGAACTAGCTGTGCTCAATCCCAGTTGACTCCAAGAACTTTCACTAACTTTTCTGCTCGATGCTAATAAATTATTGATAAAAGGTACAATTAAACTTTTATATTCTGTAGGATTTTTGGCTATATTATTGACATAAGTAAAAATTATGTCCTGTGCTGATTTTAAACTCTCATTTGCATAGGTTGATTGACCTGCATTAGTTGCTAAGAACTTAACATAGTCGGGAGAGCCACCATTCAGGCCAACCATCACGCTTATAGATGCGCCCGTACTGGGTAAAGCCGCATTATAAATATTACCTACTGTTGTTAATCCAGATGAAGCGCCTAAATCTAAATTTCTACCTGTTTTAACTAAAGCATTGCCTGTACCACTAATTAAGATTTGGTAAAGACCATTCTTATCAGTTGGAACCCCGTTTCTGTCTAAGTCAGTTACAAACGATATATCCCTACCTGCAGCAATAATTGAGGCATCGCTAGTATTTACTTGTTGAATTTGTAAAGGGCTATTAGTTAAATCTCTGCCCGCTTGAATGAGTGCCAACTTAGGAAGAATCATTTGGATATTAAAAATATCACCTTCTTGAGTGACTAATCTTGCAGGTTGCTTATCTAAACTATGAATTGGGGTATTTCCATGTGTTAATGGACTTGCCCCACCTTTAGAAATACCTGGAATACCACTATTTTTTAAAGCAACTGTATCAAAAATAGCTGCAGCATCAAATAATTTCGGATCTGTTATGCTATTAATTGTGGAATAACTATTGGGTAATGACGATAAACTTGCATCAGACATTATTATGTTGTGCTGATCATTACTTGAAGTAATTCCTTGCTGGGCAAATATATTAATATTTGAAATGGCCGATGGAAACAGAATAATATCATTGTCTAATTTAACACTTCCACCGAAAGCAGTTGCGTTAACAGAAGCAGGATATACCTTAGCAAGACTCTGCTGATTAGAATTAGTGATGCCTAATAAATTTGTGACTACCTGAGTATCCGCATTAAGATGAATATCACCCGATAATGAACTTAAAGAGATTACACTTTTATCAGTATAAGTAAAAAACTCAGGTCCAGAATTGTGCAAGACCATAGCATCTGATACTGCAGAAATTTGGATTCCTGTACCCGCGTTTAATGACAAATTACTATCTCCGTGTACTTTATCATTTTGATCACCACTCATTACAATTTGCGGACCACTAACAAAGGCATTCGTTAATGCATTGCCATTTTCATCTTTTGCTAAACTGCCTGATATTTTACCATCGGCATTTATGATTCCCGTACCTTTACCTAATAAAAATGCACCACCATTAATATCACCACCTGCATTTATATTTAAAGTTCCACCACCTGAAACAATAATTTGATTATGGGGTATATATACATTTTCAATTGTTTTTTCCATACTCCCCAATTGCTTACCTGTTGTTGGGAGCATGACTGACAAATCATTGATATTTCCAGAAGTTGAAATATCTACTTCACCACCACCAAATGAACCTATATTTTGTTGAAAATTAGCTGCATTTACTGCCCATGCAGTTAATGACATTCTATTTGGTCGTCCAATATATACAGTGCCTTGACGAGTTAACCACGAATCAATAAATTGATCACTAACATGTCCAATTATATTACCTTTTGCATCTATGTTTATGTCACCTCCAGCAATCGGATATTCACCAGATGGATGTAATGTAGCGGTAATAGACCCATAAGGATTAGCTTTATCAGCCCGGCCTGCACTGTAAATTGTTGATGTTTGATCAGCAAATACAAGATTACCTCCAGATACAATATTAATGTCTCCTGAACCTGTATGTACGCTTGCTCCAGTACCTACTGTTAAATCTTTTGTATCGCTAGTAGCCTGATTATCCGCACTTGTTAAGTCAGCACCTGATACTAAATTAAATGACCATGAATCACCTGTATTTAACACAAGTGAACCATCTTCATTTGTAGCAAAACCATCAGTCAATGAATTATTTATCATTAATTGACCAGCAGAGCGCAGCAATAAGTCTCCAATTATAGGCGCACCAACAGATTGACTAAAACTTGAAAAATCCCATGCCGTCGCTAAAGTCAAATCCGATGTTGAATCAATCTCGACAGCAGGTCGTAATGTTATATTATGCCCAAATTTTAAAATCGAACTCACCACAGATGAATTAGAAACATAAGTTTTAATATCTGTATTTACTTGTTGAGTTAAAGCAAAATCTATAGTGCTTGCATCATATTTTTTAAAACCTTGCGCATAAAATTCCTTCGCTCCTGTAATGTTAGCCGCGATTGAACCTTTATTATTTAAGCCCTCAAGATTGATACCTTTATCAATACGTACGGTACTTAAATTCACTGTACCGCCATTTCCAACTGATCCACTAACATCAATCGTAGCTCCTTGCTTCAGTTCGATAGAACTCTTAGTAGGCACAAGATAATTAATGGAAGACAATAATACCTTACCCCCTGTTGTATTACCAGTCGCAGACAATAAACTACCCGATTCTAAAGTAATTTTATCAGCAGCATTTAATAAGATAGAACCACCATTACTAACTTGATTTGCATTTAATTGGCCATAAACATCAATTGCCCCCTTATCCGCAACTAATTCTATTTTATTTGCTTTAATTCGCGTATCTGAACCTATATTGATATCCGTTAATCTATCACGCACATAAACCGAATTATTAATACCGGCTAAATTAATTGCATTAATTAAACTATCAAAGGTCGTTGTAGTATTGAATTTAGCCACATCAATGATTGCACTAGCGCCCTTTGCTGATAATTGACCTTCTAGGGTGACAGAACCATTATGCGCATTAAGTTCAATTTTTCCACTCGATACGGTGCCGCCACCTGAGTTAATATCGACCTTAGAACCCTTATCAAAGTTTATATTACCGTCTTTAGATTCAGCAAATAAACTACCACCTTTAGTGTACGTCACTGTATCAGCAAATACTGAAGTTCCACCAGCCAAATCAATTTGAGCATTTGAACCCAATTCCACATCTCCGGTTAAGGCCGAAAGCTTTAAATTACCAGAAGGCAACAATACTTGAGTATCAATTACTATACTATTAGCTGTAAAGCTCATCGCACTGCCAAACGCAGAGGCCACAGAAGGTACTAGGTCAGATTTACCATCAATCTTTAACTCATAACCACCTACATTGTAGGTCAAACTTGAACCACTAGTTGCCGTTAAATAGGATGCTGATAGATTCACATTACCCGATACATTTACAGCACTTTTACCATCGACTGTTAGGCCATTTGTTACTGACTCATTGACTTGTTTAAATCCATCTATGCTAAATGATCCAGCCCCTTGAACTAAATTAGTCGCTATTAAATTTAAGCTACCTAAGCCACTGCCAATAGTTGCAGCCTTTGCAGAAAATGGATTTGCTAACACTAAATTGGTTGCTTTCAAATTAGCTGACTCACCTGCTTTATTATGACCCGACAGTCCTGCTGAATTTATATATAACTTGTTAAAAGAGAGGGGCACAGGATGCTTATCAGCATCAAGCAATAATTTATTATGTGCATCTAGTTGACCAAGGTTTCCGTAAATATTAACAGAACTATTACTGTTTAAAATTAAGTCATCAACCTTTAATTGACTCAGTTGAGTATTATTCAAGCTTAATGCGTTACCCACTAAACCAGCAGGTATTGCACCCAAATTAATCGCATTTGCACTTAAACTTAAGGAACCACCCTGCATTTCAATATTACCGTTAAGCAAAGTTGATCCTGCATCTAATAACATCGATTTTGATGCACTGATAATTGCACCTTCTTTAATGTTAATTTCTCCTGCGGATTTACCTGAAGTATGATCAATAGTCACCTGATTATCAGCTGAAATACGCATCAACGCGCTGTCACCCGCTATTTTGAGTTCTGATTCACCCGTATTAACATTACCTGAGCTAGTGATATTTACTTGCTTTCCTACTTCAATGGTATTTTTTGCAGTCACTAATAAATCTAAAGCTGTAACCTTTGTACTATCTGCAAATATCACCTTATCTGAAGTAACACTAACATCAGTAATACCAGTTGAATTATCGGTATTCCTCGAACCACCCAAAAACAAACTATCTACATTTAATTGACTTAAATTTTCATCTAATAATTCTAATGTGCCTGGAATAGCTTGAGCACTTAATTGCTTAACCACATTTATCTTACTAGCAGAAATATCCATCTTTGCTCCCCTAGCACCTTTTGTGGAAGCAACATTAAATTGTCCATCAAGAATTAACCGAGTGCTTGCGTCAATGGAAACTTGCCCACTATCTTGTGGTAACAACGGAATATTAGTACTATTTTTATTCGCTTGATTTACAAAGAAACTATTGGCTGTTTGTATATTGTATTCAGAATGTTTCTTAACATCAGCGCTTGATTCTATTAGATAACCCGATGTTCTACTTGAATGACTATTGGTACCCGCTAGCATTTGATAGCCTGACACAATAGGTAAACCATTTGCCGCGTAAGTCGTTACTACTTGATCTTGAGTATTAGACTGAGGCGTAATCAAAAATGCACCAGGCAAGATAGCATAACGAGATGGCAATATCGTATAGGTCCCCTCTGGTAAACCAGAACTAGCGCTTAAATGCACCGAAGTGCGTGGGTCATTAGAATTTCCAGCTGAATAATACGGATCAAAAGGTGCTAATGACGAACCTAAACTAGGGATGATTGCAAAGCCTCCTGCGACAGAAGCAGTTAATAAATAATCATTTGATCCACCTAAGCCCGGTTGAAATTGATACGCCAGCAAATCTCCGCCACCACTTAAATCAACTTGGCTGCCTTTATTAAATTCAATATCAGGCGCATTAAACACTAAATGCTTTTCACCTACAGAAAGAAACTCATACTGTTTGGTATCTGTATTAAATACAGACTGATTAAATAATAAATTTACATTTAAGCCTAAAGAATATTCCCAATTATTGTTTACAATACTACCAAAAGGAATTAACTGATTTTTAGCAGAAACACTAGTAACGCTATTTTTACCAAAAGAAATGGATTTACTAGCGTGCAGATCAATTGTTCCCAATGGGGCTTTTATTACACCATCCTGATGTATTACATCAGCTACTAAGTTTAATTTACCCGCTGCAGATAATGGCGAAGCTTCTGTATCATTGCCCGTTTTATTTACTATGTTTAATATACTATTTTCACTCGTTAACGTTATGGTGTAATCCGTTAAGGTCGTAGGATAAAATTGACTTGAATTTAAGGTTAAATTTGCTGCAGTGTTTAAGTTACCCGAGTAAATCCTTTCTTTCTCATCATATTGCATACCTACAGCTCTTAAATCATGATCACTATTTAAGTGAATATCCTTAAAACCTGTTAACAATAATGCACTATTTAATTGCGTCCACTGTGATTTTGTTACTAATTGACCTTGACCCAATATTGAGTTGCCAAGCACTTTATTATAAGAGGTTGATCCTAAAGTAATATAAGGACTCTCCAAATTGACTTTATTTTCATCTGCATTTGTAGTTCCAGACCAACTCAGCGTTTGAACATTCAGCAATAAACTAGAATCTGTCTTTAAATCAACATTACCTACAAAATTAATAACACCCGGCTCGCGTACTGGACCACCATTGGGATCAGTCTGAAAAGGCACGCTCAATGCCAAAGACGATACGCCAGCTTCTTTTATTTGTTGGCTACTTATGGTAGCTAACCCATTAATGAGAGTTGAAAGTTCACCAAAATTCGCGCCTTGCGGAAGTTGTACTTTAGTGTCATTAGTAACATTGAATTGCTGAGCGTTTACTGGAAATACAGCACCTAATTGTTCTTTACGCTGATTTCTATCTAAAGTTAAACTTAGCGTGCCCCCTAAATTATTATTAGAACCCGCATTCGCTTTAATATCACCATCTAAAACAATACCTTCCGCCGAAGTTATGTTTACTTTACCGGCATCTGAACCAATATTTTTATTTGTATACCCTAATGAACCATCATTTAGGATATTAATATTAGCATTGATACCAGATACATCAATTTTTGCACCTTTTTCTACAATGACATAACCGCGGTCAGCAGTAAACCTAACATTACCACCCGTTAATACATCACCCGTAATGACATTCTGTGAATTCTCTGGATAAACAAGAGTTGTGCCATGCACATCCAATAAACCATTAGCACCTAACCATATTGACTGTGATGGGTTGTAGCCTAATGAATTTAACTCAGCTTTTAAATTTAAATTAATATTACCTGCTAGTGCAGTAATCTTGCCATCAATGTATATCCCAGCACCTGCATTTTGAGCGGTAATATTAACTGTCGATTGTTTATCAACCGTAATGCTAGATCTTGTTTCTAATGTAACCCCTGTTAAACCATTTAAAGATAGCTGAACAGGTACAATTTGGCCATCGGGTAATTGTTGATCAGAAACTTGACTAAATTTTTCAATGCTAGCACCACTTGCACTCGTCAGATAATCAGCAGTAAATATTCGATTAAAAGCTCTTAACGATAAATCGGTACCTGACTTTAATGTAATATCTTTCTGATTACTCATTAAATTTATCGTATTAAAACCTGACTTTTCAACAAGACTTAACGAACCCTTGTTAACACCTGTATTAACCACTGATAAATTTAATGCATTTAGCTCTGATACAGTATTACCAATATTTACCTTATTAGATGCTAAGGTTAAACTTCCACCTTGCAATGTTCCATAGGCAGATAATTGGCCATCGGCAATTAATAAACCATCTAAATCTCTAGACCCTGCAATTAACTTAACAACACCCGCTTTACCATTTTCATTGATTCTACCCCGAACATCGGTAGCGGCTCCGCCATCTGCTTTAATCTGAGCGTTGTGGGCAAAATTTAATCGGCTATTCGCACTGACATTAACTGAACCCGCATTAACAACATTAGGAGAGTTTATATCTCCCATATACTGATTAATCCAACGCCCAGAAACATCTAATGATGAATTAGATGTTAAGTCCACAACACCTGATCCATCAAGTCCAGTATAGACTCCATTTAAATTAATCTCCCCACCTGCACTATAAATAGACCCTAGAACATTTATATTGCCAGCGTCCAGGGTAATCGTGCTTTTTACTGGTAAATCCAATTTAGCAGTAGAATCTATAGTAATATTTCCCGCTGTTTTAATGGTAATACTACTTAATTTAGCTTGATTAAGCATTTGGCTAGACAAATACAAATCATTATTTACTAAAGTATTGGCTGAACCACTAATTGCTATATTTTGTTTAGACAAAAATTGACCAGCCTGAGGATTGGTTACTCCACCATTATCGTCAGCATTAATGGCAAATAAACCACCAAAAGTAGGATTGTCTAGTTGATGTAGTCCAGTAATTGCTCCTGCTATCACCTGTCCTGAAAAAGTATTAACTGGACTTAGGATATTAATATTCCCAGCGGCCTTACCATCGGTATAAGATGCCTCATATTGATTTACTAAGGGTGACGTATAAGTTACATTTTCACTCGGCCCCCATGCACTATGTTGTTCTTCAATAGTGCCAAAAATGCTGGAATATTTCACATTTGCATCTGCATTTGCAATATCTACAACTTGCCCGTTATCTGCTCTTACCAACTTAGTCGTACTAATAATCCCAGCCGAATAATTAACATTACCACCAGAAATATCTGTAATTGCGCCTTCTTTAATACTGACATTACCTGCGGAGATTAGATTAATTGATCCACCCTCAGTTAAACGTTCAGCTACCGATTTAAGAATGGATGATGATGCAGCACTTGCATCAATAATACTAGGTAAATTTCGGATATCTACATTAACCTTTGCGCCTTGTAAGACACCACCTTTTTGATAAGGTGCATCACGCAAATTGAAGGTTTGTACTGCAACTTCAACTATGTTGCGGGACACAGGTACTTCAATATTTTTAGTTCCCGACACATCTATTTTTGCACCACTATCTAAAATGATACTACCAGTATTCCCTTGTATCGGTGCATTCGCAGTATCAAGCAAATTATTTGAGGTAGTTAAATTTACCGCGCCTCCTGTAGCAGTGATTGAAGAATTTGCTTTCATCTCAATGGTTTGAGCACTCACTTCAACGAGTGATTTTTTTTGTTCCTGCTCATCAATCGCAGTACCGCCCTCTTTATCGACCAAAACTGAAGTCGAATTGCTAGTATTTTTATCATCACCAAAGGTGACCGATGACTTTGAGCCATCATCTCTAACAGTTTGAGTAGCAACTAAATAGTGCTTATTTGTTTTTGGATCAAAACTATCCGCAGCACTTTCCCGAGCTAACAAGCGAATCGAACCATTCACATCCACTGAAGTGGTAGCACTTAATTGTCCAGACTGATTGATAGCAAAGCCGGCTAAGGTGATATTACCTTCTCTAACTGCTAAACTACCCGTTGCAGTATTGTTAACATCCCCCCCTTTATTCACTTCAACTATTAACCCGGCAAACGGATCTTTACTTGAAGTCGGTTGCAAATACACCTTATCTTGGCTGGCCACCATCATAATTTGACCATGTTGATCCGCTGTTAATGATCCAGAATTATTGACACTAGGAGCTGCCAATAAAAGACTGCCATTCTTATTAACATGTATATTTGCACCCGTTGCCACCGTAATGGCTGCATTAGGATTAACTGCTGTTTTTGAGTCTCCTGTTGAACCATTTAAAGCCGCTTTTTTATTGATATCTGTATTATTATCAAATACTCGAATAATGCCATTTTTAAACGCGTCATCTGATATATTAAGCGCTGTAGCCACTAAAGTATTTGCATCAACCACTGAATCTTTACCAAAGATAAAACCATTTTGGTTAAATAAATACACTTGGCCATTTGCGGTTATCGACCCCATAATCTGGCTTGGATCGCCTTGATGGATGTTATTTAATGCAACATCTGAGGGATTTTGTTGAATAAAATTTACTTTATAGCCCTTATCGATATCAAAACTTGACCAATCAATAATAACCTTATTATCATTTGGATTTTGCGTTATATCTAAAGTATGATTGGTAGCATCTTTGACATCTAAATTAGCAGTGGCATGTCCATGTGTTGAATCAGAAATTATTTCAGTCGGTGTTGTACTGTAAGAAGGTACTAAATCTGATACTGGTAAAGGATGATGATCCGCCGAAACAGGATTAACACCAGCACCTACTAATAGACCACTTGTAATAATGATACGCACCGCCGCCGCAAGAGGATTAAGTCTAAAATGTTCATCAAAAGACTTCACAGGGGTTAATGGGTTTAGGTGGCTCATAGTGATAACCTTTTACTCTTAATTTTTATTGCAATTATATTGAAGATTAATTTCAACCTGTGTCAACAAGCTTCTGAAATAATCCTGGACATTACTTTATTCAACTAGTTAACTTTTAAATCTAAAACTCAGTAGCGACACTAAAATCAATTCTAGGATCACCTGCTTTGATTACATGCTTAATATGTTGCAGATCTGATTTGTCATCAAACTTAATAAATGGAAAGCCGACATCGAAGGCAGCGATAAATAATTTTTTAATATGAAAATTAAACCCTAAGCCACTTGAAGCCAAAGAATATTGGTTAGGAAAAAAATATTGCGTGCCACTTTTCTGTGGATCAGTTATCCAACCTTGACCAGCATCAAGAAAAGTCATGAGCTTAAAATTATTAAGGTATTCTTCATCAATTTCACCTAAATTGGGTGAATATAACTCAAACGATCCGAACACGCCTGAGTCGGCTAAGGCTTGAGTCTCATAATAACCACGCACATTGAAGGCACCACCTAAAGAATATTGTTCGTTTTGAATCAGTGGTGAATCAGATATTCTGCCAGTAAAATGGGTTTTTACTTCCATGCCATAAGGCAATTCGTGTTGAACTTTTACGTCACTGCTCAAATATATATAGTTTGCTTTAGCATTTAAGCGTTTAGCTTCAAATTGTTTTTGATCATTACCAAAGCCCCGTAATGAATAATTAAGCGTAAGATCAAATGATGTGAAGGATTGCTCACCTCTAATACTGCCATTGTATTGGGTCATAAAGGGTACGTACTGTACTTCTGATGAACTAATTGATGTTTGTTTAAAACTCTTGTAATCAATACCTTGAATCAAACTATGCGTATAATTACCTAAGGTGCCCAATGGTTTAATTAAACGTGCACCAAACACTTCGCCTGCACCTATCACTGTCATATCACCCACGTTTGCGCTTTGCGTTTTTGTATTTGAAGCGTTTTTTACCCCAAACATGGAAAGTTTCATATTAGTATCAAACAACGGCAAGGCATAAGTACCCGCCATCACTTCAACTTGGTCGCTATTTTCTGGTGAAACTTGATAAGTAAATGACGCACTGTGCATGGCTTGCCATAGATTGTCATAATGCAAGGACGAAACCAATCTCAAGCGTGAAGTATTTGCGTTATTACGCGCATTCATTTCAACTTTTCCATGTAACGGCATTTCATCTTTAACTTTTAGATCTACTTCAACTGTACCTGGAGTATCTCCAGCGCGTAAGATAGGTTGTACTTTTCGATCTGGGCTTTCAGAGGTTAAAGCGGCTAATTGTTTTTGCATGGTTGGAAAATGCGGCACATTACCTTCGGCTAATTCAGGTACAGCGGCCTTAATCGCCCCCATAGAAAAATATCGCGCATCTTTAACTTTAAGTCGTGATACTTTACCCTCTACAACCTGCAAATATACCACTCCATTTTTTACATCTTGCTCAGGGATATCAACTGTGACAATTTGATACCCTTGAGCTTTATATAAATCTTCTAATGCAACTCTTGCTAAATCAACGGTTTCTAAATTCTTTTTTGGCCCTAAGAAGGGGTATAAAGTTCTTTCTAATTGTTTTTTATCTAACTTTGTACTGCCTTTAACACGCAGTTCAAATAAATCAAATGTTGAGGTTTGTTGTGGTGCCGCTTGTACACTTAAAGTCTCTGGATTTTCTTCTTCAGCAGTGGCTGCAGTTGATACGTCAGGAGCAGTTTTAATGGGCATATCTGCATTTAGCTCTCCCGAACCAAAGCTCAAACTTATCCATAAAGCCAATAATAATGAACGTCCTTGATTATTCGAATTTGATATCATGCGAGATTTTTTAAACGATTGTATAAGTTAAAGCTTTATAGATAAAGCTATGCTTGTTTGATTATAAATAAATAAGATTAAAGTTTCGTGACAAGAACGCTTAATGGATTCATTCCATCTTGGTATTATAACTTATTTTTCTAGACAAAAAAAAACCAACCGTCCTGCGACGATTGGTTTTTTAATCTCAAATGTAATCCTTTACATTATACCTTTAAGCTCAACCTAAATTAGAAAGTAGGAATAGCTACTTGACCACCAGTTGGGATAGATGGAGTACGGCAATGGTTTAAAGCGTTACCAGTTGAAGTAGTGTGTGTCCATGGATTTACTGGTCTAGCTGCATCCCAAGCTGCATATAACTTAGTACCTGGAGCGATAGCTGCATCATAAGAAGGTGGGAAATTAGTATTGTTAGCAGTACCTAAGAAACCAGAAAGACCGAATGGATGAGTAACATTCAATGCAGTGATTTGGCTTGCAGAACCTAAGTTAGCTAAAATATCTAAAGCTAATGGGTTAGTAGATGTTGCAGCAACGTTTACTAACTCAGCCCAGATTTTATATTTACCTTCAACTACGTTTTGTGCAGTTGGTGCAAAACCATCAACTTTGATAAAACGATATTTTTTGGCAACTGTAGAGTTACGGTCAAGACCCATTATACCAATAGCCCAACGTGCATTTGCAACAGAAGCCGAAGCATTTCCAGTGCTTATTAAAGTTGGAAGTGTGAATGTAGCCTTAGTAACACCATCATTCAAACCTTCTAAACAGTTTTCTAAATCACCTGAACCTGACATAGAGTGAACCACTTTTTGGTTACCAGTAGTAGCATCTACTTCAGGATTGATAGTTTGTGCATTAGCAGTTGCAAATGCTTCGTTAGTTTTTGAACACTGATTTTCTAACTTAATATTGATAGTTGCTAAAGTACCAGAACCCGCAGTACGTGAGCAGTAATGAACGTCAGTGTTAGCTGGTTGATCAGCTATATTTTGAACAGTCACTAAACTATTTTGAGCACCAGTTGTATCAGTAAAGTACAAGTTATACCAATCAGTTGCACGGTTGTTACCTAAAATAGCTGATAATTGCGCAGTCGTTAAAGATGGCATACATGCATCAGTGTTATTAGTTGGTGTATTAAATGAAGATGCACCAGGAGTGATACCACCAATACAAGATGAAGCTATTTTACCAGCCGCAACTGAAGCAACTTGCATTGCAGCATATAAACGAGTGTTAACTACAATACCAAAGACTTGAGTCGCTAAGCCTTTAGTAGCTGATAATGAAGAAGCGTTAGCAACACCACCGTTAGCAGCAGATTCAAATTGCGCGCCATCAACGTCCGCTAAATCGATATCAGCATTGTGTTGAACAGCAGAAGCACCTGTTGGAGTACATACAGTCACTGCTACACCATTACTTGTTGATGACGCAGCACAAGTAGTAGTACCTGCAGTAGCAGATGCCGCTAAAGAAGCAGTAGTCCAGTAAGTTGGCAAATAAGTAGCTGCCAATGCTGGTGTAGCCGCAGCTAATGCAGATTTAATTGCAGTAACAGATCCACCACCATCACGTTTGTGCACGATGTTGATTGTTGAAGTTGCAATTGAAGAATCACAAACCCAAGTAAAATCATTAGTTGAGTTAGCGTATTTATAGACAGTACCTGTACAATCTGCAGCTACTGATTTTTCTACGAAAGGTGTTGCAGCAGAAGAACCTGAAATCCAAACTTCTTTAACTGTTTGAGTTAACGCATTTGTTAAATCAGGAGCACCACCAGTTAATTGTAGAGCAGCTTGTGCATTACCTGCAAACATAGCTGCAGTCACTGCAGCTGATAATAATAACTTATTCATTGATTGTCTCACTAAAATAAAATTAAAAATAAAAATTAAGCCGCTTTACGACGGTTTAAACGCAATAAACCCATTAAGCCTGCACCAAACATCCAAACAGCTGCAGGTAATGGCACTGCAGTTAAACCAGCAGGTGTTAAACTAACTTGACCTAAGTTAACGATATCAGATTGCGCTAAAAGAACAGCACCTTGAGTGATAACACCACCTACTCTTTGTTGGTAAGTACCTGTGTGAGTTCCGCCGTAGAAGAAATTACCAAATGAGTTAAATGCAATTAATGGATTATCACTTGGAAAAGCTCCGCCCCAAAGTGCATTAAATGTTGGAGTTGAATCTGCTTGTCCAGAACTTCCTGCGTCAGTTGCTTTAATAACTGAACTAGTCCCTGTTGTTAGACCTACAGAAATCTCACCACCATGTTGATTGATTGAAGTAATTTGAGCACCCCAAGTCGTAGTTGTACCAGGAGGCGTTGTTCTTGCTATTGCTGCTGGTGAAGTCAATGAATTACCAGTAACGAAAATACCATTATTTACACCGCCAGCATTAGCATTATCACCTGCAGCATAAATACCCCAGCTAATATTTGACTCAGTTGCACCAGATAAAAATGTACTGTAGTTAGTATCACCTGTTAAATCTTTAGTTAATACTGTTTTCCAAGTGTCATTACTTACAGCAGATTTAAGACCGTTAAAAGTAACGCCTAAATCCAAGTTATAACTACGACCAAAAGCCCCATCTGTATTTACATAGCCTTTATCAAAAGCTACTAAATAAGCTTCATTTGCACCACTTGTAGAACCACTAGTGAATGCACTTGCAGAACCGGCTGCTGCAAATAATGCAGCCGCTAATACTGTTTTATTAAATTGTTTCATGGAAACTCCTTAAAGATTAAAAAAAAATTAAAATAGAGCACTCGAGCATCTCTACTTTCGCCCCCGCTACCATTTTTTCATCCTTATTATTGGTAAATGCTCCTTGCTGTGTGTTGCCTAAAGCCATTTTGGTCGAATACTATAAAATTGATTAAGCGGATCTTTCTGCTTTTTTATAATACGGCTGATGTGCGCACCCTATCCTTTGTTCAGCCTGTGTCATATCCAGACACTTTCAACTGGGCTTATTATTTCATATAGTTCACAGGAATATGGTTACAACTTGGTTACAGTACCGTAAAATGTAATACATACTAAAGACTACCAACTTAAGACGGGACAGATGCTAGGCTTAATCTTATACTGTACCTCCTTAAGTTGGTAGCCATCATAGGTAATTCAGCAATTCTCATTATGACGCTGATGATGCTTTGATGGTGAACTGGTGTGAAATCATTACCCAAACAGAAGACGACAAGGTTATTTATCGTTTAGAGCTAATGGACGACACGTTTTGTCTGCTTCGACAGAAATTGCCTTCGCGCAGACGTTTGTTCGATGATATGAAGGCACTTACAACCTACTTCTGCTTTAACAACTGGGAGCATCTCATTAACTTTATGTTAGAAAGCTGGTCTTGTAAACCGGAAAACAGAATACGTATCTTTATGCTTTCTGAGCCAGTAACGCTTTTAGGTGCTCAATTTCAGCTAAGGCTAAAGCTTCCCGACTTTCGGCAGCTTGTTTTTCTTGTTCAGCTACTTTCTTTTCTTGCAAAGCTATAACCTCGCGTCTTTTAGCCAGCTCTAACTCAGATTGAATAGTGCATTGCTCGCGCAAGTACTCCTGGCGGGCCTAGTATTGATAATATTGCTGTTCTTTTTCTGAAAACGTACTTAAGGTGCTCATGGCTTGTTTCATCTCCTGAGTAATCATCCAATCGGGTAAATCTTCATCATTTAAGCGATCACCGTCTTTAAAGAATTTTAACCAACGTTGGTCTTCGGTTTCAACTTGAATCGCATTAAACTTTTTTAGCTCCAACAACCAAATACCGCCATGCGACGTTAAAGTCCGGCCTTGTTCATCACGCATTTTATAATGATGGATGTAGGCATTATCATCGACCAACAGGTTTTCTGCAAGCAACCAAATCGAGTAAGTCGGCCTAAGCTCATGATATTCTTTCCCACTTTTAAGTTGCTGACTGTAGATGTCCGCCCAGTTATAAATAATCCGAGACGGTAAATGCGCGTAACGGGTTAGTTGAATCTCGATTTGATACAGCCGATCTTGGCTATCTCGGGCTTTAAAAACGCAATCTATTTTCGGACAGTAGGTGATAGGTGAACGGTTACAAAAATACACCGTTTGAAGTTCCTGAAATCACATCAAGAAATGCTTATCCAAAACCTTAAAATTAACGCGCCCCCAAAATAACAGAATTACTTTTAAAAACAGCACACACGTTGCTATCAAATTTTAAGTCCATACTTTCTGCGCTGGCCTGAGTAATCATAGCGACTAAACTGTCACCGCTGGGTAGTTGTATCACTACTTCTGCATCTATTCCATCAATTTGAATACGCATGACTTTACCCGCCAAACAATTTCGCGATGAATACTGGTACTGCTCTTGATTAGTTACCATGATAATCTCGGGATCGTTTATCAAAATAAGCACATCTGCCGCTATGCATAAATTAAGCTCTGTAATGCCGGCTAATGAAATAGTGGCAAAAATTTGTTCGCCACCTTTTAATTTAAGGGTCACTTGGGCATTGACGGCACCTGTTTCAATGGCAGTAATAGTGCCAAATAACTGGTTAGTCGCACTGGTTTTGATAGCCAAATGCTTGAGTAATAACTGTATAACTGGGTCGTCAGCTAGTTTTTGATTAATTTTTTTTAAAAATTGTTTATGTTCTGCATCAACCCGATTAAATAAGTCTAATAATGCATGACCAGCCATCGTTAGGTTAGTACCACCACCTTTACTCCCCCCGATCGAAGTTGAAATTAAAACCTTAGGGGCCATATTGTTGGCTCTTTCAATTATTTGCCAGGCACCTTTATAACTTAACCCCACTAACTTAGCGGCTTGATTAATTGATCCAGAAGCTTCAATCGCTTTTAATAAGCCAATCATACGAGTATCCAGTAGACCTACTAAACGCAGATCACCTTCTACCCAATGGTTTTGGGGTTGATGTTTTGATTTATTTGACACAAGACAAATCCGACAATATTAATATTACCGTCATATTACTGTAAATCTAATATTCAGTCACACATAAAGATTGATAACAGACAAAATTGATAAGAAAACTATTAACACTAGTATCTAAACTAGCGGTGAGAAGCAAATCAGAGATTAAATACTCTAATTTATAACACAATATTTTTGAATGGTTTTTGAGGGTGGATAATATTAGCCAAAAGTAAAATTAATTGAAACAAAGCGGCACCCGCTATGGCAAAAAAACTAGCTACTAAAATCATAAATTTGATTATTTTCATGGTATTTTCCTCACTGGAGTTAACTTGTGCGCTAATAATCCTCCTATCAAACAAGAATTTCAAGTATTAATTTCAAGCACATAAAACAATAAATCTTAACATTTTTAAACAGTTGTAACTCTACAACACACTAACAAACCAAGAAAATCCAAGAAATTAAGCAGGCGGGATAGTTAAAAAGACAATTCAATTAAACACGAATCATTTATTGTAAAAAAGCAACAAATTAACGGGGATTTTTTACCAGAATAAAAAACAAAATTTCTTACAAAATAGAAAATTAGGCGGCAAAAGTTGCCGCCTAATTTGAATGATTAAAAATAGTTGATGGCACCAATTAAGGGCGTGCGAGGATTAATTGATAATTTTACTGATAAGGTATTTAGCAACGGTTCAAAGCGACCTTTAGCTTTAAAGGCTTGCATAAAATCGCCAGATTGCATGGCAGAAATTATCTTTGCACCTATCCCACCACCAATGTATACGCCACCCGTCGCTAATGATTTTAAAGCTAGATTTCCCGCTTCTGCGCCATAGATTTCCACGAATAACCTTAACGCTTCTGCACAAAGTGGATCAGTGTTGGTTACTCCCAGAGCAGAAATAACTGCGTTACGATCGGCATCAGGACTTAATTGCGTGACTTCAGCACAAGCAGGGGCAAAGTTCTGGCTAAGCAAAAAGTCATATAAATGACTAAACCCTATGCCTGATAAAATCCGCTCATAACTCACATGGCTTGGGGTTAATTGACGCAGATAATTTAATAATAAATCTTGCTGAGTATTTTGAGCGGCAAAATCAGTATGTCCACCTTCTGTCGCGATCGGGTGATGTTTTTCACCATCCCAAAATAACAAGGCTTCACCTAATCCTGTCCCTGCAGCAATAACTGCACAAGTGCCTGTTTGTTCGATTGCATTCGGGTTTAGCTCGATTAATTCATCTGCTGGTAAATACAACATACCATAAGCCATAGCTTCTAAATCATTTAATAATTTGACTTTAGGAGTACCTAATTGACTCTTTAGTGCAGCACCATCAAGAATCCACGGTAAATTAGTAGTCTTGCAAACCTGATTAACAACCGGCCCCGCAATACCAAAACACGCTGTAGATATCTGAGCATCTTCTGGTAAAAAATCAGTCAAAATAGCATCAAAAGTAGCATATTGTTGACTAGCATAGGTCACTTCTTTAATACAGGTCGTGCTGTTATCCGCTTCTTTATTTAAAAGACACAACACCGTCTTTGTGCCACCAATATCCCCTGCCAATATCATTTATTACGCCTCTTGGTTATGATCAAGTAAATAGATTAACGCATCCAAAATGCCATTGGCAACTTTATGAGGTGGCAAATGGTAAAAAGCCTGCCATGCCGAAGATACATGTTCCTCATAACAATCAGTATGTTCAGGATGTGATTGTAACCAATTAATTCTAACGGCATGTCCAATTAAAATATCTGTTAATAAAGTATCATCAATATGCAACTCGGTATTATCTTTAAATATTGAAGCCAAGGCTTTTAAAGCTTCAACTGTTAATTGTCGATAAACTGGCGCCTGAATTTTATTTAATAAATGATTAACAATCAGCTTAAAGCTTTGCTCGCCTTCTGTCATTTGCGATAAGGTGTTTTCACTGTCTAGCCTATTCTTACTATTCAGCTTTCCACCCATCATTAAACCTTTACAATGATGCAGAATTTTCCAAACACTGTCATAAAAGGCTTTATTCTCACGTCCTACGCTCCCTTGCTGTTCTCGCCAATCATACCAATTAACAATATCTTGCTTATCTTTTGGGTCTAGTGCCACTGAAAAACGCGCACTGCTTAATTTTCGACAATCGCCATCATAATGCAGATTTTCTGCCAAACCCAACTCTTGTTCGGTATTAGTAAAATCTTCGAGTGTTTCTTTTAATTTCTTTGAAATAGCAAAAGGTGATAGCCCTAATAATTGATTAAAAGCTTGATCCAAGGTGTCACAACCCGAATCTCGTTTTTGTCTGACTATCAATAATTGCATGATATGCCCTACTCTGATAGTGTGCATATCAGTAAAGAGCTGCGGTTTTGCTTTAATCAATAAACCTAGATATAAAATCAACTCTTGAATAATAATATGCTCACTTGCATCATTATTATTGTAGGTGCGAATTAAGTGTAATATTTCGAATGAATCAACAGGCCCAGTTAAAGTGGCCTTGCCACTATATGCCCTTCCTAGGGTTAAAGCATGTTGGCGCACTAATATATCTGTTGCGGCTTGTTCTAAATTAATATCATATTTGCCTAATAAACCCGCAGAGCGTCTAACAATTGACCATTCATGTTGATCGCCAGCACGTTCATACAATTCGGCTAATAAATCAGCTACTGTGGCAAATTTACCTTCTTCGTTAGACAAAACTGTTTCGTAATTTAATCCATGCCGCTGACTTAACAACATTAATATTTCTAGTTGTGCATACAAATTACTATGAATGTTTAATTGCGTAAACAACTCGCTATCACTAGCCACTTCCCATTCATTGAGTAGCAAGCTATCTAATGGAAAAGACGGCTCAGAACTGTTGGGCAATAATTGATAGAAGGGCCGCTCCGCATCTTCCCATATTGCTTGAGAAAACTTGAAATCGTGCAATTGATTAATTTTTTCATAACTTGATGTTTCAGCAAAATCGGCCAAAGTACCCAGTTTTACAGGTATGCCTTTGGTAACACCTTGCTTTAATTCATTGATAAAATCTAACAGAATTGCGCTATGACGACTATCCAACATATTACGTTTAATAGTAATCGCCACAACGGGGTTGCCTTGCCTATCCCAATGCTTATAAATATAAGATAACTCAACCCGCAAACGTTGTATTAACTGGTGATTATCCATCGCCAAATAAAAACCTTTCTGGTTAAGACACTGGGGCGTAAATAATAAAGGCTCACCCGCTAGGGTATATAATTTTGAAGTCGCCAAACTACGTAATTGACGTAAAGGTCGACCCGTTAAACCAATCCGATCATTTCTACCGACTTGCGTATAGGCCATAGCCAATTCACTGGCTTCACGTATTTGGAATGGCGCAATTTCAGCTAACGTTTGAGCAACAATATTATGCTCACTCAATTGTTTCTGAACATCATCGTCTTGCGCTAGTAATTGAATCTGAATGATATGATCAGTGGATCTTTTAATCGCTTTATGTCGCCCTAATGGATCGATATCATCACAACTGAGCAATCCATCCTGAATTAAACTGCCCAATATATATAAACTTTGCGCCCACACTAAAGGGATATTCTCATTCGGTATTCTTAATTGACTTTGAGGTGCCGCTTTTTCTGCAGCAATCACTCCGGCAGGGACAATATACAATTCAGGTAATAAATGCTGACCATTTTGCTCGACCATTAATGACTCAAGTTTCTTGCGATAACTTTCTGCAGCGGCTTGATTATCAGCGCATAGATTATTTAACAGCAAATAGGTAAAGAACAATGGCCACTCACATTCAATATCCATAAACTGTTTAAGTTCATGGGGGTCATAATGAAGTTTATTATGATCTTCAATAACAGTTTGATGCCCATCTAATAGAAAACGTTTACATCCATATCGGCCTTCTAATTTTTGACATATTAAGCCTTCAGTTTTTAAGCGTAGAGCCTCATCATCAATGGCAAAAGCGGGGAATCCTGTAACACTTAACACAGCAGAATCCACTTCTTTAGAAATAGATTCTCTCGGCAATAGCGATTCTAAGGTAATTCGAGTCCGGGCAATATCATCACTAATCACATGCACAACTGAAGCTTGCCCACCGTCTTTACCAAATAGGTTAAACCCTGAAAGTGCTTCTAAGGCCGCTTTAGCCATACCAATAGAACTGGCATTAAGTTCGGCAATACCATGATTAATTTTATTGCCTCGCTCCCAAATACCATAATCTGGGGTACGATAAGTACGACTAATATAATGCACTAAA
>CAIQNQ010000107.1 GCA_903873165.1 uncultured Methylococcaceae bacterium
GAAAAGGCAGCAATTCATCAATACGACTATAAGGCCACGTGGGCAGTTTTTCTAACGTATCTCTTAGCCATGTCTCTGGATTTAAGCCATTGAGTTTCGCGGTGCCCAGTAAGCTTTGAATAGCCGCTGCTCGTTGCCCGGCGCGTTCTGAGCCCGCAAACAGCCAGTTCTTTTTACCTAAGGCAATAGGACGGATAACGTTTTCAACCGGATTATTATCGATGGGTAAATGCCCCGTTTCCGCATAACGGATAAGACTCGCCCAGCGCCGTAAAGTGTAATCTATGGCTTTAGCCGATGTGCTGCCGTTAGCTGTTTTCGCCCGTGTCGATATCAACCATTGCTGTAGTTCAGTGAGGACGGGTAAGCTTTTTGTTTTTCGGTACTGTTGACGTGTCGCACAGCTCATCGCATTGGCTTTTGCCTCAATGGTATAAAGCAACCCAATTCGATCCAGTGCTTCTTTTGCCATAGGACTCTGATTAGAATTATGTAAATCAAAGAATTTTCGCCGTGCGTGTGCCCAGCATCCTAATTCAATGCAGGGTGCGACTGTTTTCTTCGCATTAAACGTCGCTTTATAACCACTATAGTCATCCACCATCAGGTGTCCGTGCCATTCACCGAGGAAGTGCCGACAATGTACTCCGCCTCGCCCACCCTGATAGTCGAAGACGATGATACGTGGCCCCGATTGTAAGTCATTGCTACGGTAGGCCCACAGATACGCTGTTTTAGTTTTGCCTCGACCCGGATCCAGTTGCGAGACGGGTGTCTCATCCGCATGTAAGGTATTGCCCTGTAATAAATGCCACGCTAATCGATCAACCAAGGGCTGCAAGGCGACGCCCATTTTGCCGACCCAATTCGCTAAAGTTGAACGCGATAAAGTGACTTTTTGTCGATCGGCAATCTGCTCAATACGATAGAGTGGTAAATGATCCACATATTTATTAATCAGCACCCAGGTCAATAATTCTACGGTTGCCATACCGCCATCAATGATCGCCGCTGGAATTGGCTTAGCAATAACCGTTTCGCAAGGACGGCAAGCATATTTAGGGCGAATATGGCGAATGACAGAAAATTTAGCTGGCTCAACATGAAGTTGTTCGCTGATGTCTTCACCGATTTTAACCAACTGGGTATTACCACATTGACTACAGGTACAGTTTTCAGACTCGTGAATGATTTCAGTGCGTGGCAAATGGGGCGGTAGCGGTTGACGACCAGCTCGTAGACGTTTAGGCTTAGCGACTGTCTTTTTCGGTTTATGATCCGAGAGCTGCTCCAGTTCCTCTTCAACGGCGGCTAAATCAGCATCAAAAGTTTCATCGAACAGATCGTGTTGAACTTGAGAGAGTGCCTCACTTTTAACGCCATAACGCATTCGTTTAAGATGAGCCAACTCAAAGGTGAGTGCTTCTATTTTAAAGTCTTTGACTTTTATAATAGCGTCTTTGTGGTTCACCTGATCAAAAAGCGATTGAAGCAATGCCGCTATGTGTGTTTTAGCGGCTGCATCAATGGATAAATTATCAAGATCGGCGATTGTTTTCATGGTTTAAATTATATCATAAAAACAGCTTAACCTGTTATTTTTAATGGCTTTACACCTGTTTTTTTTAATAGTTTTTTACCACAAAACCCTGTCATTATACTTGCCAGTTTTTGTTAGGAAGTGCCGACAAACGTTGCCAATCGACACCGGTAATCAGCCACTGCCATTGTGCTTGTGTCATCAAAAAACGAGACTCCAACACTTTAGGCCACACAAAACTGCCCTGGTGCAAACGGCGCTGACATAACCAAACCCCATTACCGTCCCACAACAAGAGACGTAAACGATTACCCGCCCGATTGCGAAACACAAACGCAGACCCCGTACAGGGTGACTCGCCAAGGGCTTGTTGAACGATAGAGGATAAACCATCCATACCACGCCTCATATCAACGGGTTCGACGACTAACCAAATCTGAGCAGGACTCGTAATTAACCCAGACATGTTAATAACTCCGCCAGCCAAGCGGCTGAAATAGTGCTGGGCAAATCAAGCTGATGTCCATTGCTATGTTTTAAAACAATCGCTTTATCTGAGGCCTCACTCAACCCGTGGACTTGCACCGGAATTAAAGCAGGCCGTGATTGATCCTGTTGTTTTCGATAATCACACAAACGCGCTGAAAATGTATTATAGTTAATACCCTGTTTCTGACAAAAATCAGCTTGCTTTAAACCACTACGCTGCCAGTTTTCTATGTGGGTAATCCACTTACTCGGTAGGCTCATCAACTTATCTCCTGAGAAAAAGACTAAGCATGATGGTTTTGTCCAGGTTTAACTAGATGGGACGGTTGGACGCATAC
>CAIQNQ010000108.1 GCA_903873165.1 uncultured Methylococcaceae bacterium
GCTGGATAAATCTGTGCGGCAGTAATATTTAAGTTGGCTGCTACATTAAGTTGACCCAACAAATCTTTGCCTCCAAAAACACCATCGGCTATACCACGTAAACGTAAATCACCTGAGCTATTTAAATTAATCTGCTTTAAACCACTAAAGCTTAACCCACCAATCAGGTCAATACCTTTGGCATTAACTGTAAAATCATTATTACCTGCACTAGCATCAGCTGCTATTACACTTAATCCTGAATTATTACGTACTAAAGTAGATCCTAATCCCACGTAAGCTGATTGTAACTCTACTTTTTTAGCCGTTATATCCTTATCATTAAGCACTATATTTTTTACGATAGAACCATCTTGAGCTAGCAGGTCTGATCCATCCTGATTCTTAAAACTATCTACTACTAGGCTTTCGGATTTAATAATAGGTGAATCTAAAATTATTTGTTTTTCTGCTATTAACTTTACATTTCCATTAAAGACAATTGCATTACTCAACACTCCAGAAACCGGCGTCGCATCAACTTGTATATTAATAGAGCCAAAATCACCTTGATTGATTAACTTACTGCTGAATAAGGCTTTACCGCTTAGAAATCTATCAATGACGGTTTCTTGTTGCTGGGTATTTGGATCCACAAATTTTTGTTGTAGATTTCCAGGTATTAGAAGCTGATTATCTCCAGAAATGATGACAGATTCTGTTTCCAGGGGATTAATATCATCCGGAAACTGCCCTGATAAAACAGTAGGGAAAGGCTTATTTCGAAGGTTTTTATTTAAATTAATAGATAGACCTCCTCCAGAAGCACTACCTCCGCCCGAGTTCGCTTGCATATTGCCCTGAGCAACAATACCCTCTGCAGCGGTAAAATTAATGCTTCCGCCATCTGAAGCAATATTGCGAGAAGTTTTAACAACACTTTGGTCCATAAAATCTAAGGTATGACTAGTACCTGACACATCAATTTGCGCGTCATCTGGGTTAGTCCCTGCCTGCTCAAAAATATAACCACGATTCGCGGTTAAATTAACCGACCCTCCTGAAAGCACCGTTCCGGTCTCTAAACCATTCACATTAAATGTTCGTTTAAATGCGCCTTTTGCTAATAAGTGACTTTCCGCTCCCAACCAAATACCTTGATTAGCAAAATAGCCGCCATCAACAGTCGGCATGGTAATATTTAAATTGATACTCCCCGCAGGGGCGTTAAGCGTTCCATCCACTATAATAGAGGTATCGGAGTTTAAAGTGATACTGCCGCCAATACCCGTTTGTATCAACGCGCCTTTGCCTATATTGACTGACTCTTGGCGCTTTTGATCATTTAATTCAGCATAAGTTAAAGTCAGATTAACCGGATTTGCTAAACCCAAATTTTCTACATAAAAATTAGGCGTACTTAACGCACTTAAATAACTACCTGTAGGGGCTGAATCTAGTGTTGCACTAAAGTTATAAACAGATTGTTGTAATAGCACTTGCGCATTCGCCGCAACATTAATACCGTACACGTTAGATGTTATATTGTAATTTGAAAAGCCACCTTGTTTAAAAAAGCTCGGAGCTAAAACTAACGGTTTGACTGAACCATCATTTCGCTGAGGCACATCTGCAGTTGCCCCTATCACCACCTCATTGCTGACCAACGTTAAACTACCGCCTTTAGCCGCCACATTATTACCCCACTGCAATGCCGTAGCAGACAACTCACCTTCTAATAATAAACTTGAGGCGATGCCTCCTGGCGTATGATTAGCAGCTTCCAATATAATTGCACCTGCATTGCCCGCAGATACTGATCCGGTGTTTTGCTTCCATGCACCACCATCCGCACTAATACGACTACCCTGTTTTAAAACCAAATCACCTTGTTCAGCAATTAAACTGACCTGCCCACCTTGAATAGCAATTGGACTTAATGCTTTACCTAATCGTATATCTTGTGAGTCATTAACCCACAAGCCACTTACATCGATTTTTGCTGTTGCGCCTACAATAATAGCATCACCTACCAATGTTGCTGATTGCAGCTTTACAGAACCGGAAGGACTAATAATTGAACCTAAGATATTAAAATTTTGCGCTGTCGCATCAAAAGTTGTCGTATTTAGTATCCTTGCAGTAGGCAAAGTGAATACACTATCCTTATTTAGCGTTAAAGTGCCGTTTGTTTTAATGCTAATTTGACCCACTTTAGAATCATTTAATATATCGCTGTCTAAATTCAACGCAATCGGCGTATCAGACCCGGTCTCCTTTCTGGGTATCAAATAATCTGCCCCTACCTTTTGAGACGTAAAATGACTTCCCAATACCACATCTTGTAACCCGATACCGTTACCATTGCTTAAATCAATTGTTAAAGTACTACCCACAGCAAATTGACTAGGTAAGCTGGGTAACGCTCCATTAAGAGTCTCAGCCTGCAAATTTCCCTGCAATATAGTTTTACCGTCCGCTGAAAAATGACTTGGCAAACGTTGTAACGCGCCAAGAATTGTCTGAGCTTGCAATTTACCCTGTAAAACAGCTTCATATCCGCTAATAGTTAATTGACCACCCGATGCTCCCTGCACATAACCAGGGGAATAATGAGTGGAATCCTGAGCGCTTAAAATACTGTCATAATGTCGATTAGGATCGGCTTGACTGATATCGTAGGAATTACCGTTAGAAAGCAATCGAGTTGTTTGAATCAACCCGCCTTGATAAGTTGTTGAACCACCAGAAAAATCAATTTGACTGGCTGATTGAGTGATTACATCGCCACTTGAATTTAAATTAACGGTTCCACCCGATACGCTACGCTCATCGATATTACGCGCTATTCGAGCCACTGCTCCAGTAATATCCGCGGTTGGAATGCTAGCGCTTATTAAGTTACCTTTACTATCATACTTTATGATCGCATCACGTATATCCACATTTACTTTTTGAGTGTACAAAATACCGTTACGTTGTAAGGGCGCATCTCGAAGTTCATTTTTTCTTAATTCCACATTGACAATATTTTTATCAACAGAAACGGGTACATCCTTAACACCCGATACATCCACTTGACTATTCGCGGCCATATAAATACGGGCATCGCCTTTTTGCAAAGGAGTACTTACATTATCCACCGCCTGAATGGTCACATTACCTGATTTTGCCTGCACTAATGAATTTTCTAATAACTGAACTTTATGGCCACTAATTTCTATATCAGAACGCAACTGTGCTTGAGCGTCGAGTGCGGTCTTTGTTTTATCAGCATCTAATTTAACACTTGTCACACTATCTTTTGCCAAAGTTACTGTCGCTTGAGTGCCTAAACCATCATCTAGTGCTGTCGCCCTTGTGGTGGAGGAACCGAGTAATTTACCATTTGTCGAGGTAGGATCCTGAATGCCCTCATGCGCTAACAATCTAACGGAACCATTTAATAACACTGAAGTACTGGCAGACACCACGCCTTGCTGATTTACCGCAAAGCCTAATAAACTCGCATTACCTCGTTCAGCGATAACGCTACCCAGATTATTGACTACGCCACCCGTACCAACTTCTACTAATAAACCACGGATGTTAGGGTCGCCATTTGCCTCTTGCAAATACACTTTATCTGATGAGGCCGCCAATAAAGTTTGACCATCAGGCGTTGAAATATTACCTTGATTAGTAATAGAAGGTGCCGCTAATATAACTCGACCACCTGCGGCGTTGGTTTTAATGCTGGCACCACTTTCAACAAAAATTTCAATCTTAATGTTTTGACCATTTTGATCTTTTAGGATATTACCCTGACCGTCTTTTAAATATAATTCGCCATTACCTTGTAATGTGGCCGTTTTATTTTTATCAAAAACATTAACAATACCCGTTTGAAAATTAGTATCACTAATACCCAAAGTACTAGCTACTAAACTATTCACATTCACTTGTGAATCTTTACCAAACAAAAAACCATTTTGATTAATTAAATAAACCTGACCGCCTGCAGTCAATGATCCCAAAATCTTACTAGCATCAGCCTGATGAATATTATTTAATGCGACTTGATTAACTGTTTGATCAAAATTTACGCTATAACCTTTGTCAATATTAAAGTTAGCCCAATCCAAAGTCACTTTATCAGCACTGTGCTTCTGATCTATCGTCATCGCCGTTCCTTGAGCATTTACAGTAACCGGTGCGCTGGTTAAATTTGCAGATGAATTACTTAAATTGGGCAAATGGGCATTAACATCTGCTCCAACTGCACCCGATCCAACCACAAAACTCGTCGATATTAAAAATCGAATCGCTAAAACCAAAGGTTTTGGCTTACTAACAGGCAGTTCAGTTATTAAAAGCTTGTGGTTAATCATAGTGACACTTAAATTGAGTTAAAAATACCGAGTCTATCGATATTAAAAAAAACGGGGCCGTGGTTAAAAAAGAAACCTACAATAAAGTTACTTTATAACTAAAACGACAGAAACAAAAAAGCCTCGATGTGACTCGAAGCTCGTTTTAAATACATTTAACAGACTTAAAGACTCTGGATAATTAACGTATCCAGAGTCAGTTAAAGCCTTATGACAACTCCTTTAAAATCCATATACTGTCATTCCACTATGCCCTACTATCCCTAAAGTCATCATTGCAATGCTTAGGTCATACTAATTAAAGATAAATTGTCCAAAAGCATCCTTGGCGAAAATCCTTATTTATTGCAATTCTATAAATGCACCTGTTGCGCCTGCACCTGTTGGACCAACGCTAAAGTTATCATAAACCCAAGGCACAATACCCAAATGTGTATAACCATCACCCGCTTGATGAGTGAATGGTACGATTGGATGAGAAGCTAAAAATGGCACATCAATCGCACCTGCATCTGTTACCGTAGTAGCAAATACCCCTGTTTGACCCCAAGCTTGAATTAATGCAGTATCAACTTTAGCAGCAATAGCAATGGTAGATAAAGCTTTTCCAAAGTCAGTAAATAAACTAACTTCATGCGTAGTACCGACAGTAGGGTTAACTAAAACCTCACCCTCAGCCCACAATGGATAGTTACCTGATGCTACGTTTTCAATAGTGGGTGCATAGCCATCAATTTTCACAAAACGGTAAGCTTTACCACCAGTACCAGCCGCAGTAACGGCTGTATTTCTGTCAGCACTGCTTATCGCGACACCCCAATATTTAGCAGCAAGAGCATTTAAATTACTAGTGTTAGTACCCGCTTGCCAGTCTACTAATAACGATTCTGTTCCAGAGGCACCACCTGGTGATTTAACGATAGGTGCAGTATTCGTTTCATCTGTAGTCGTTGTTGGTGTAGCTTGTGCTGGTGCCACAGCACTTTCAGCATAAGGGTAGTTTAATAACTTAGCATAGGCAACCGCACCAATCGCCGCACCGGTATTACGTCTACCTACTGCCACTTTATCATTGGTTGGAGCAGAAACCCCAGCCGCTGTTAAAAAGCTAGTGTCATTAAGGGGTTTTAGTGTACCACCCACATTAACTTCAACATTTGACCAATGTTGAATATTACCTTGTAATAAAGCCGCTAAGAAGTTACGGCTCAAGGTAGGTAAACTAGCTTGATCATAAGCACCGATTACAGTTGATGCGGGCAAAGTGCCGGATGCTTTTTGAGCAGCCTGTAACACTTTATATAAATCAAGTGTTACACCTACACCATAAACTAAACCACCTGTTGGGATACGAGTAAGCGGTGTTAAATCTTTAGTTTTATAGCCACTGATCCAACCAGCAGTTAGTGCATTAGTAGATACTTCTTTCACAGGATCAGGGTAGTTTTCTGTACCCGGTTTTAATAAAGCCGCTGCGTCAACGCCTGTAAAACCACCGTGTGATTTTGTTGAGGTTAAAAAAGTCGCCGCATTGGCATTCGTAATTGACGCGGCATGAAATGGCACGGCATAAGTAGTACCGCCAATATTACTATTGACAGTCGTATTTGTCCAAGTTGCCGAAAGTTGACTTGTCGCACTATGGAAGATATCTAAATGATCAAGATTGATGTTTGCTATTAATGGAACCACACCATATCCAGCCGCACCCAATGAGCGCTTTTCTAAAAGAATTTTTTTACCACGTAAAGCAGGATCAGTTAAGGTTGAAGCTCCAGTAAAGTAAAAAGCCGTGAAACGCGAACCATTACTTGAACCAGTAAGAACGTCTTGGAAAACATCCACCGACCCAGGTACTGATAAAGCTTCAAAAACTGCTTCTTGATAAGCGATATCTTGAGCAGCACCACCTGAAGTATAAATCGTAAAATCAGGCGCACCATCTGTCCAAGGGTTTAATGCGTGTGCAACGTTTGTCGTTGCGATACCGGCGATAGCCAGAGCTAACGCACTTAGTTTATGTAATTTTTTCATGTTAAAACTCCAAATAATAAAAACAATACTAATAAGTTTAAAATTAATTTAAGAATTAGGCTTTAAATGCTTTTCGACGATTTAAACCTAAAAAACCCATCAAGCCTGTTAAAAATAACCAAGCAGCAGCTGGCAATGGCACTGCCGCTACATTAGCAGGCTGAAAAGTTAAAACATTATTAGCCGCTAAAGAAAAAGTACCTAACAAATTAGCGGTACTTGGACCAGATCCAGTAGCGCTTGGATTAGTAATCCAATAAAAATTATCGGCACCTAAACCAGTAACTGAAGGTCCATGCGTTCCAGAAGCTCCTAGTTGACCCAAGCTTGGAAAATAATCCTCATAAAATGAAGTTGATGAACTATTTTTAACTTTATCACCCACATTATTACCAATCACGTCACCAGTATTGATAATGGTTTCAAAAGAATTAATCCAGCTTCCAATTGCACCCGTTGGACTCAACGCATTATTAATGGCTGTAGCACCCTTCGCAAAATCGCTTGCGACAACCCCAGTAGATAGTGCGCCCCATTGCGTTAAATTGGTCGAGTTTTTGCTTTCACCACCCACAATTGACCATGTTAAATTCGCAGTATCTGCGGCATAATTAGCAAATTGTGAAACATTTGCAAGGTTCCAGGTCAATGATCCGTTAGTGCCCTCTGTTCCATTTACAAAACTGCGAGAATTAAGTCCAGTATCACCCAAAGCCAAATCATAATAAAAAGTATGTAAATAATTTGCGCTAGCTGAATTATTATCTGTTGCTGCAAAAACAATCGAAGATGAAGTAGGCGTTGTACTAGAGCCAGGAGACGTTAAAGCCGCAGACGCACCGCTGGCCAATAAAGCCATTGCTACACCAGCAGCTATTTTTGTTGATTTTTTCATGTGTGAACCTCTAATAAAAAAAAATAAAAGTGTTGCTTTATATTTAAAAGCAATCACCATGCCAAAACATAAGCCATTGTTATTTATTGTTTTTCTACTAGCTCTTCTAAAAAAATGCTGATTTACAAACACCAAGTGTTTGTTGTATGTTGATATTTCAGCAGATGTATTGCACATTACTTAATCTAAATCGATAGCCATAAACTAAGATAGGCACTAGGATATTTAACCCTTATTTATTTTTAAAATAAATTATATTATCGATAAATAACTTAAATTTTAGAAAATTTTTTGCCAAGTCTTAACAATTTTTATTTTGCAATAAACATTTTGTGACAGGTGTTTACAAAATTTATTTAACCTCAAACAACTTTGTAAAATGGTTTTACAAAGTTTTCTCCCATCTAAACAATTTTGTAATCGGTGCTGACAAAATTTTTTAACGACAAACAATTTTTCAAACAGACATTACAAAACTTTCTCGACTCTAAGCAATTTTGTGATGAGTGCTAACAAATTTTTTAAGTAACGATTAATTTTGCCAGCAGACTTTACAAAACCTTTTCAGGCCTAAACAATTTTGCAACGAGAGCTAACAAGATTTTTTGGCAACAAACAATTTTTTCAACGGACTTTACAAAATTTTCTCAGGTCTAAACAATCTTATGATGAGAAGTAACAAATTTTTTAAGCCGCAAATAATTTTGCAAGCAGTCTTTACAAAATTTTCTCGATTCACAACAATTTTGTCTTGGGTGGTGATAATTTTTTTAAACGGCAAACAATTTTTCAAGCAGATCTTACAAAACTTTGTCAGTTTTAAAGGGTGTTATATGTATTATTACCCTAATCATTTAACGAAAAATTTTTATTAATTACTTATAATCTTTAAATCACTTGACTTTAATCAACACGATTATAGCCAAGTGAATGTATGAGTTATTAAATTAGATATAATATTAGGCAACTAAAATAAAATGATATCTGTAGCTGTCAATAAAGGATGTGATGTTGGCGTACCTAATACTTCAATAGCAACTGGTGCAGTTGAACCAGTTCCATCACTGTCATACGATAAAACGCCCGATTTTGTATTATAAATTAACCGATCATTGGCATCATGCGCTGTACCAGCAGTACTAGACCAAAATCTCTGATCATTTTTAGCAAATGCGCCTGTAACGCCTAATGCAGCAAATACAGATTTACTAAATTGCAAATCATCTGCTCCAGGAGCAAAGTCAGTAATTGTATCAAAATTAGTGGTTTTATTTGGAGCTGTATTAGCGTAGAAAATATCATTTCCTGTACCACCACTTAAGGTGTCATTACCAGCACCACCAATAATTAGGTCATTACCTGCACCACCAATAATCTTATCATTACCCGCTAAACCGTTGATCGTATCAGTACCACCTTTAGTGGCAGTGGCATTGAGTGTATCGGCTTTAGCTGTTCCATTAATTACATTGGAAACTGAAATTTTAGCTTGAACTGGCGTAGTTGAAGTTAAACCACCATTATCTTTTGCTACAACTGTAAAAGCATTCAATGCACCACTCGCATTATTAGCTGGTGTCCAAAATGCGATATGTGTGGAATCAACAATATGATTAGTTGATGCATTATATGCTGTAGCATGGGCTGCATCCGCACCTATCTTTAATGTACCTGTACTCACAGCTTTTATATCAAATGCAGTCACACTTCCATCGGCATCTTTTGCATCACTTTTAGTTTTTAAACTATCAAACGTGACTGCTATTTGTTTATTCTGTAGGCCTGTTGAAACGTCAGCAGTAAATTTTGTTAGAGTTGGAGCTTTATTAACTGCATTAGCCGCATGATATGTTAAAACGTTATTAGCCGCTAAAGAAAAAGCACCTAATAAATTAGCTTTACTTGGTCCAGATCCAGTTGCACTTGGATTGGTAATCCAATAAAAATTATCAGTGCCTAATCCCGTTACAAAAGGCCCGTGAGTCCCTGACGCGCCTAACGCACCTAAATGCGGGAAATATAAATCCTGAAAAGAAGTTGATGAATCTATTTTAGTTTTATCACCCACGTTATTACCAATCACATCGCCAGTATTAATATTAATATTGAAGGCATTAATCCAACTTCCAATCGCTCCCGTTGGACTCAAAGAATTATTAATCGCTGTAGCACCTTTCGCAAAATCAGTCGCGGCAACTCCTGTAGATAGTGCGCCCCATTGCGTTAAATTAGTCGAGTTTTTACTTTCACCACCCACGACAGACCAGGTTAAATAGGCAGAATCCGCAGCATAATTAGCAAATTGTGAAACATTTGAAAAATTCCAAGCCAAAGTTCCGTTAGTGCCTTGTGTGCCGTTTACAAAGCTACGCGAATTAAGACCCGCATCTCCCAACGCCAAATCATAATAAAATGTATGTAAGTAATTTGCGCTATGTGAATTAGTATCTGTTGCCGCAAAAAGAATCGAAGATGAAGTAGGACTTGTACTTGACCCAGGAGTTGTTAAATTAGTTGATACAGCGACTGCTTGGTTGGTATTAAGAACGGTCATTTATTTATCCTCTAATAAATAATAATAAAAGTGTTACCAATTCAAACTGCAATAATTATGCCTAATAGTAACCCATTGTTTTATTGTATATTTTTTTGAAAAAGCATTTAAAAGTGTTGAAATATAAACACTATCTGTTGGTTTACTGTTGAAATATCAACACCTTTTTTGCACAATTGCTCATCGACACCAAGGAGGGTAACCGCTACTTTAAGGATATTTAGAAATAAAACTGAGGCAAACAAGAAACATAAAAGCCCTACTCTTAACGAATGCAAGAGCAGGGCTTATTTAAGCTTTAAACGATATAACCACTTTTAATGCGTCTTACGGTATCCACTAACAGATCAACCTCTGCGTGGGTATTGTAAAAAGCTAAAGAAGGCCGAACCGTTGTTTCCAGACCAAAGCGACGCAAGATAGGCTGAGCACAATGATGACCCGTACGCACTGCAATACCCACTTTATTAAGCTGCACACCAATATCCTGATTACTATGACCGTCTAAGACAAAAGATAACACACTGGTTTTTTCTGCTGCCGTACCAATTAAATGCAAGCCTGAAATACTTCTTAAGGCATCCATCGCATAGAGTAATAACTCATGCTCATAACGAGCAATATTATCAATACCTACTTTGGAAACATACTCTAAGGCCGCACCTAAGCCTACAGCATCAGCAATATTACCGGTACCCGCTTCAAATTTTGCGGGGGCTGGTTGATAGACAATCTTTTCGAAAGTGACATCTTCAATCATATTACCGCCACCTTGCCAAGGTTGAGTAGACTCAAGCAAGTCAGCTTTGCCATATAAAGCACCAATACCCGTAGGACCAAAAATTTTATGACCAGAAAATACAAACCAATCACAATCCAAGGCTTGCACGTCTGCCCGCAAATGCGAAACAGATTGGGCGCCATCTAACAGGACACGAGCACCTACTCGATGTGCCATTTCGATCATTTCTTTAGCAGGTGTCACTGTGCCTAAGGCATTAGACACTTGCGTAAAAGATACCAGTTTAGTTTTAGACGAGAGTAATTTTTGATACTCATCTAATAACACTTGACCATGATCATCTACGGGTGCCACTTTTAATACCGCACCTCTAGCATCACACAGTTGTTTCCAAGGCACGATATTAGCGTGATGTTCCAGCCAAGTAATGACTATCTCATCGCCTTCTCTAATGTTTTGATAACCCCAACTTTTTGCGACTAAATTAATCGCTTCGGTGGTGCCTCTGGCAAAAACAATCTCAGAAGATGATGATGCATTAAGAAACTTAGCCACAATATCCCGAGCTTTTTCGTATGCATCTGTTGATCTAGCTGCTAACTCATGCGCTGCACGGTGAATATTAGAGTTCTCGTGCTCATAAAAATACGAAATTCTGTCTATTACCGATTGCGGTTTTTGCGTGGTAGCCGCATTGTCAAACCAAACTAAAGGATGGCCATTTACGCGCTCTTTTAGTATCGGAAAGTCACGACGTATCGCATGTACATCAAAAGCAGGATGCGCAGAACTGATTGGCGTCGCTTGAGGGCTATATTCTCCCGTTTTTAATTCATCAAGAAAATAAAATGAGGGAGTTTCCTCAAGCTTTACCGGTGCTTTTTCACTAACTGCAAAGATTGCTTTTATTTCGGCTTCACCCGGTAAACCATAAGTTTCTGGTGCTAATCCTGCAATTAAAGCAGGATTAAAGCCATTAAAATCTTTTGGCAAACCTGTTGGAACCGATACATTGGGTTGCTCAACTTTTTTATCGGCAAACAGTTTTTGCAACTCCGTTTCAAAAGATTGAGGTGAGCTATTTAAGTCATAAGTTTTAGCTAATTCAGCAGGCACGGCAGAACTATTAGCTTCAACTTCTGGTGTCGCAGCGGGATGACTTTCCGCCGGACGACGTGAAACCAATAATTGTTGTAACTGTGCTTCATCGGGCAAACCAAAATCACTCGGTAAAATACCTGATAATGCAGATTTATCAAAGTTTGCTAAACTATGTTCAGTAGAAGGTGCACCACCCAATACGGGGCTGGTATCGATACTATGAGGCACATCTGTATACGAGCTTTGTGGCTTCGCAAAAAACTTATTTAACTCTGCTTCACCGGGTAAATCAAACACTTGTTGCCCAAAATTATTGGGCAAGCTGGTTTGATTAAAACCCGGCAAAGGTGACGTTACCGTGTTAGGTATCTCATTAGGCAATGCTGCTTTAGCAAGACCTAAACGAGAACCATCACAAGGTAACGCCGTAAATAACTCATTTGCCAGCTTTGTTAACTGCGTAATATCTGGCAGAGAAGAAGGTGGTTCAAAGTTATTTGTAGTCATGGTATCTGCCCACTTCGACATTCTCGAGCACACCTAGTGCATCATCAGTCAATACTGCGATAGAGCAATATAGTGAGATTAAATAAGAGGCAATCGCTTTATGATTGATACCCATAAAACGCACAGAAAGACCCATGCTCAATTCACCAGTAAGGTTAGGTTGGTATAAACCAACAACCCCTTGACGGCTTTCACCCGTACGTAATAACAAGATGCTACTTTTACCATTAACCACTTTCACTTTATCAGATGGGATAATCGGTAAGCCACGCCATGTTAAAAATTGTGAACCAAATAAAGTCACGATAGCTGGCGGTACGCCACGACGGGTACATTCACGACCAAACGCCGCAATAGTTTGTGGATGCGCTAAGAAGAATGCAGGCTCTTTCCACACGCGTGAAATTAATTCATCCATATCATCAGGTGTTGGTGCGCCATTACGCGGTTGAATTCTGAAGCCCGGCGCAACGTTATTTAACAAACCGTATTCAGCATTGTTGATTAATTCGCTTTCTTGGCGCTCTTTAATCGTTTCAATTGTTAAGCGTAATTGCTCATGGATTTGGTTATGTGGGCTGCTATATAAATCAGAGATACGAGTGTGTACGTCTAATACCGTGTTAACTGCGTTTAAACGGTATTCACGACCCCATTCTTCGTAGTCTACAAAAGTTTGCGGTAATTCTTTTTCATCAAGACTTGAACAATCAACTAACAGTCCTGCTTCATTTTTTACTTTATTGACACGGTAAATACCGGCTTCTAGTGGTTTCCATTGTAATAAATGCACTAACCATCTGGGTGTGATGGTTGACAACATTGGGACGGTTTTGGTTGCATTAGCTAAGGTACGAGCTGCTACATCACCTAATGCGGTATTACCTTCATGGATATCTGACATTGTTGTTTCCTATGGTTATTATAGTTAATGGGCTGAGATTTATTCCAACCTCCAGATTGAAATACTTTTGGAAGATAAATCTTCCTTTAAATGAAAGCTGGAGCTTCCGTAAACTTAATGACTGATATTTATAAAAAGTTTAAATACCACCACCATCATGAAACAATTCACTGCGCACATAAGCCTGAGAAATATTACTATTTGGTGGCACACTATGGGTCAGCCAAACATTACCACCCACTGTTGTCCCTTTGCCTATAGTAATTCGCCCTAAAATAGTAGCGCCTGCATAAATAACCACGTCATCCTCAACAATAGGATGTCTAGCATTACCTTTAACTAAAATGCCTTTACTGTCTTTTTCAAAACGCTTAGCACCTAAGGTCACTGCTTGATAGACTCGCACCCGTTTACCGATAATAGCGGTTTCACCAATCACTACACCCGTACCATGATCAATAAAAAAACTTTCATCGATTCTGGCCCCTGGATGAATATCAATACCCGTCGCTGAATGCGCAATTTCTGAAATAATACGCGCGACTAAAGGCGCACCTAATTGATAAAGCACATGCGCTAAACGATGGTGAATAATGGCTGTAATACCGGGGTAACACACTAACACTTCATCAGGACTTCTTGCGGCAGGATCACCCTCATAAGCCGCCTGAATATCAGTATCAAGTAGTTTTCTGATAACAGGTAGTTGTGCGGCAAACTGCCGAGCTATACTGATTGCTTGTTCATCATCAGCATCATCTACACCTTGTAAGCCATAGACAAATTGCAACTCACGACTAATTTGTTTATAGAGTTTACGCAATAAATTTTCTAACGTATGACCCACAAAGTAATCGATACCCTCATCATTTAAATCAGGCAAACCCAATCGGTTTGGAAATAAAACCCCCCCCAAACCGTCTAAGATTAATTGCAACTCTTTACGAGAAGGTAATTTAGGCGGACGATTCAATAAACTTCTGGTTTCTAATGAATGTAAACGTAAATCCCTTAGTTGCGCGACTAAGCTATCAATACCCCAATCATAATGACCACTTAAAGGATGGTAGTCGTTCATGCAGCAAAACCACTCGCATCAAAAATACCCTCAAAAAGTGGCGAACTTAAATAACGTTCTCCAGAATCTGGCAACACCACTACAATTGTTTTACCAGCATTTTCTGGGCGTTGCGCAATACGATTTGCCACAGCAACGGCGGCCCCACAAGAGATACCCGCTAAAATACCTTCTTCTTTAGCCAATCTTCTAGCGTAATCAATCGCCTCTTCATTTGTGACTTGCTGTACTTCATCAATCAATGAAAGATCAAGGTTATCAGGAATAAAACCTGCACCAATACCCTGTATTTTATGTGGGCCAGGTTGCAAAGGTTGACCCGCACGATATTGACTAATCACCGGACTTGCAGCTGGCTCTACAGCAATAGATTGAATAGCTTTACCTTGCGTCTGTTTGATGTATCTTGATACGCCGGTAATAGTACCGCCTGTACCTACTCCAGATACCAATATATCAATTTGACCATCCGTATCTTCCCAAATTTCTGGCCCTGTGGTCACTTCATGAATCGCCGGATTGGCTGGATTCTTAAATTGTTGCAACAACACGTAACGCTCTGGATCGGATGCAGCAATTTCTTCTGCTTTTGCAATAGCGCCACTCATACCCTTTGCGCCTTCTGTTAATACTAACTTTGAACCATAGGCAATGAGTAATTTACGACGCTCCAAACTCATGGTTTCCGGCATAGTCAAAGTAAGAGGAATTCCGATTGACGCCGCAACAAAAGCTAAAGCGATTCCAGTATTCCCACTCGTTGGTTCTACAAGTTCTTTACCTGACCCCAATAATCCGCGTTTTTGCGCATCCCAAATCAGAGCAGCACCAATACGACATTTAACTGAATAAGCTGGATTTCGGCCTTCAATTTTTGCCAATACCGTGACGGATTCTGCATCAATAATACGATTAAGACGTACTAATGGTGTTTTACCTATCGATTGAGAGTTATCTGTGTACCAATTTGCCATAATAATTTCCTGATGTTTAATTGCTGGTTTGAACGGTAGTGAAATTTAGTCAAAAAAAAACCAGCTAACCTTTCAGATTCGCTGGCTTCCGGTTGTCCGGTCAGTTTGCTTAAATCGAGTAAACTACTCTACACATTATTTTTTGTCAAACGTGAGAAGAACGTTATTGTACAAGAGTTAATTCTTGATCATAACAGCACACGCAATGCCAAAGAGCAACCTTTTGTATATTGTATACATTTATGTAAATTTGTCCAATAAAAGTGTTGATTTACAAACAAGTTATGTTGATAGTATGTTGATATACCAACACTCTGATTTATCATATCCCCTAACCATTAATTTATAGTGTTTAATATGCAGATCGACTATAAAATTTAATATTTAAATCTGGCATTAATCATGCTGTAATCTTTAACGAACTAAACTCTAAAAGCTGAAATACCATGAAATCAATTTGGGAAAACTATAAAACTGACGTTGCTTACGATGAGTTGATGTATTCCGAGTTTCAATCTCGACCTGTGAGCCATCAACTATGCCAATATCTAGATTCACTCAATAAAGATGATATCGATAAACGAAAAAATGCTGCTGAACTAGCCATTATGGAAATGGGTATCAGCTTTACAGTCTACAGCGATGAAGGAAATATAGACAGGGCGTGGCCTTTCGACATTATTCCCCGTATTCTTGATGCTCGTGAATGGCGCACTATAGAAAAAGGCTTAAAGCAACGCTTAACTGCCTTAAACTGTTTCATCAGTGATGTTTACGGTGAGCAGGCCTTTATTAAAGACGGCAAAATGCCAGGTGAAATCGTGAACAGTTCGAAGAACTTTCGCAAAGAATGCGTAGGCATGAAGCCTCGCCATAATGTGTGGGCTAATATTTGTGGCACTGATTTGGTGCGCGATAAAGATGGGATTATGTATGTATTAGAAGACAATTTACGCGTCCCGTCTGGCGTGTCTTATATGCTAGAAAATCGAATTATTACTAAACGTGTGTTTCCTGAATTATTTCAAGATATTGATATTCTACCTATTGATGACTATCCCACGCACTTACACGACATGCTCACGTCAATAGCACCGCACCAAAATGGACAAGTAACCACCGCAGTTCTCACCCCTGGCATCTACAACTCTGCCTATTTTGAACATGCCTTCTTAGCACAGCAAATGGGTGCGCAATTAGTTGAAGGTAATGATTTAGTCGTTAACGATGATAACTGCGTCTATATGAAGACTATCAGAGGCCTTGAAAAAGTGGATGTCATTTATCGTAGGATTGATGATGACTTTTTGGATCCAGAGGTGTTTCGTAAAGACTCAACGCTTGGGGTGCCCGGCTTAATGCGTGCTTGGAAAGCTGGTAATGTTGCCTTGGCTAATGCGCCAGGTGCGGGTGTCGCTGATGATAAGGTAGTCTATGCTTATGTGCCAGAAATGATACGTTATTATCTTAACGAAGAACCTATACTACCGAACGTCCCCACTTATTTATGTAGCAATCCAGATCATCTTGCCTATGTTCTGGAGCATCTCGCCGAATTAGTAGTTAAACCCGCTAATGAGTCTGGTGGATATGGTATGTTAGTAGGACCGCATGCAACAATCAAAGAAGTAGAAAACTTTCGAGAAATTATCCAAAAAGATCCGCGTAACTATATTGCCCAACCTACCTTATCAATATCTACCGCACCAACACTGTGCAAAAGCAGGCTAGAGCCTAGACATATTGATTTACGCCCCTTTATCTTACAAGGTGAAAACACCTTTGTTACTGCGGGCGGCCTGACTCGGGTGGCTTTAAAGAAGGGTTCATTAGTCGTTAATTCTTCTCAAGGTGGTGGTAGTAAAGATACTTGGATTATCAACATGGAGGAAAAATAATGTTATCACGCTCAGCAGAACGAATCTATTGGCTTGCTAGATACATAGAACGCACAGAAAATATTGCTAGACTGGTTAATGTTCACATGAATTTACTCATGGACTTACCAAAAGGCGTGGAAATGAACTGGCGGCAGTTAATTTTAATTAATGCTTCAGAACAAGCCTTCTTTGAAAAATATAACGTCGCTAATGAGCGAAATATTACCCGATTTTTATTGGCCGATGAAACTTATTCTGGCTCACTCTTATCTTCATTAACGGCTGCTAGAGAAAACATTCGTACCTCTAGAGATTTATTACCCGATGAAGCTTGGGAGCAAGTGAATGAAATGCATTTATTTGCTAAAAAGAATTTAGAAACTGTCGCCAATAGACGCCACAGAGTCATTTTTCTGAATGAAATATTAAAAGGTTGCCAACGTTTTACAGGACTATTATCTGGCTATATGAGTCATAATGACCCTTATGCTTTTATACGCTTAGGCAGAAATATTGAACGCGCAGACATGACCAGTCGCATATTAGATTTAGCATCCCTACTTTTTTCTGAATCACGGAGTGATGAAGTTCGCCAATATGAAACTATTCTATGGATGAATGTATTAAAAGCCTTAAACGCCCTGCTAATGTATCGTCAACAAAAACATAGTCGTGTCAATGGCAATGACGTTGTCAACTTTCTATTACAAGACACTAATTTACCTCGTTCTATCAGTTGCTGTTTATCTGAAATTTCAGTATGTATTACCAAGTTACCAAACCATCACGATTTACCTAAAAAAGTAGTTCAATTACAGACTTATTTACAAACCATAGATAATACGGAAACCTCACAATCTCAATTACGTGGAGTTCTTGATGACTTACAAAACAAACTAGGCGGGTTGCACAATGAGATTACCAACAATTGGTTTTTAATTGTAGTCGATTAATAAATCGTTACTTTGTGAGTGAAGCACAGACTTCACTCACAAATTCAACCCAAATACAAAATTTATAAAACCCTACGCATAACCTTATGCGAAGCTTTATCTAAATCAGGAAGAGCGGCAATAGCCTCACGTAATTTAGTTTCCCAACTGCGTCTTAGCTGTAACATATAATCATCGTCATCATCAAAGCAATAATATTCTTCAAAGCTATGACTATCTTTACGATAAATAAGCATTTCAACCGGCGCACCCACACTCGCATTACTACGAATAGTTGAATCCATTGATACTAAACAGCAACGAGCCGCTTCATCAATCGGAGTATTTAATTTTAAAAACCGATCCAAAATTGGTTTACCATATTTACTCTCGCCTATTTGCAAAAAAGGCGTATTAGCTGAAGTGGTGATGCTATTACCTTCTGCGTAAACCATATAAGCAGCGGCTGGTTCGTCACCAATCTGACCAGCAATAATAAAACTAGCTGTTGGGTTAAAAGCAGACTGCCCCTGATTTGATTTATGCTGTTTTTGCTTCTCTACACTAACATGACCCAAGTAATCAGCGGCCTCAAATAAACCCTCTACATTATTGAGATTTATCTCAGCCTCTTTGATTTTATCACGATGTAATTGTTCTAATACGGCTTGAGTCGTTGCAAGATTACCCGCACTCAACAATACAATATGACGATCACTCAAGGTATCAAAAGCGTGCATTTTGCCATGTGTACTCACATTATCAATGCCTGCATTGGTTCTGGAATCAGAAACCAAAATTAACCCTTCGTCTATAGACGCTGCAATACAATATGTCATAATTTTTTAATCGATGAAAATTTCTAATACGCTAATTATCCAGTAAATCAACCCTGACGTCCATATCGTTTAACAAACAACCGGAACCAAATTGATGAAAAATAGATACATCCGCAGCATCTCGTCCAAATGCAACAATAACGCGCCCACCTAATAAAACAAATTGAGTTGGATCAAATGTATACCACTTCCCACCGACATAAGCTTCAAACCAGGCATGTAAATCCATAGGCTGAAGCTTATATAAATAACCCACTACTAAACGGGTAGGAATACTAATACTTCGACATAAAGCGATAGCAACCTGCGCCAAATCCCGACAAACACCGTATCCACGCTGATGAACTTCTATAGCGGATAAAGGATATTCACTCGAACCAGGCACATACTCAATAAATTCTCGCACCCATTCATTAATTTTACTAACCTGATCATAACCTGGCAAAGCATCTTGGATTATCTCTCGCGCTAAGTCTCCAAAACGATCCGATTCACAATATCGACTGGGTAATAAAAAAGGCAACACATAATTTGGCAAATCTTGTATTTCTACAAAATGCCCGCCTTGGGCAAGCTCTACTTTATCCCCCACGATCACATCGGTTGACGTATAAATTAAAAAATTACCCACCGGTGCCATCAAGCGCTGCACAGAGTTACCGAAACTATCAGTACTTTCCAGCATGGGTATCACAGGCCGAACGACGTAAACTTCTCGATTAATCCATTGCTGTATACCTCTAAAAGGCCTAAGCATTAGAATTAACACACTGGCTTCAACGACTTGAAAACGTAAGCTGCAACTAACTCTTAATTTCATATCAATAAAATGGTTGCGAATAATCCTATGATTAGCTTAAATAATGACTTTAAACTCCTACTGATTCAATCTGTTTATAAGCATGATTTAACCAAATCTTAACACGTTGTCTTTCTAACAACCCTAGAGCATCAAGACTTTTATCGTCTTTATTTTTTGCCGCCCAAAAACTGTAACTATTACTATCTATTTTAGTCATTACAGGTGCGTGTAAACGCTTTAATGTCATCACTTGTGCATTAAAAGCTAAAGCTCTTTCCTTAACTCCAGAAAACTCTAAAATATTAAAATGCTCATCACGTAACTGATTTTGCACTAGGACATAATTAAGTCGAGTACCAAACTGAGTTAATAATTTATTAAGTAGATCAACCGAATCTTTACCCGAATCCATGACGTTCCAATAATAAATTTTAATATCCAATTCTTCTGCCAACTCCAAAACGCCCGATTCATCAATCCATTTTGCCAGTGCTTGATGAGTTTGAGCCGCCAAGTCAACTAACACGCGCTGATTAGAGTTTTCTGCCGCCACCTCTATTATGGTATCTAAACTGTCATAACTATCAATGATAGTAGGTGATGCATAATCAGCATAGAATCGTAATAACGAACCATGCGATTTATCCGTATCAAAACCCACAAACGGTATATCGTTATCAATCATGTATTGCGCTAATAAACGCGCAACAACCGACTTGCCAACACCGCCTTTTTCCCCACCAATTAAATGTACTGTAGCCATCAAGCCCTCTTAATAAAAAAATAGTAAAACACGAAAAAAATTATGTAAGTCTCAACACATCCACCGAAACTGATAACGTATGCTGCCCACCGCCAAAGGCTATGCCTTTTAAGGGTGTTACGTCCGAAAAATCTCGCCCCCATGCCAAAGTGATATGTTGATCATAAGGCACTTTATTATTAGTTGGATCAAAATCCATCCAGCCACTGCCCGGAATATAAACTGAAAACCACGCATGAGAAGCATCTGCCCCAACTAACCGAGCTTTTCCTGGCTCAGGTAATGTTTCAACATAACCACTCACGTATCTAGCAGGAATACCATAAGAACGTAAGCAAGCTATTGCTAAATGCGCAAAATCTTGACACACGCCACGACGAAAACGTAACACGTCAATTAAAGGTGTTGCGATAGTCGTAAAGGCAGAATCATAAGTAAAATCCTTATAAATACGCGCCATTAAATCATAAACCACTTCGACCAAAGGTCGGTTTGACTGAAAAGACAGCCTCGCATAGTCCGCCAACTCAGAGTTTACTGAAATCATCGGAGAGTCTAATACATATTGTCGCGCATCTAGTAACTCAAACGCATATTCTGAATTTTGACTCTGACTTTCTGATTGGCTTTGGTTCTGACCTTGGCTTAGGTTTTGTTGGCCAAAAAACTCTGACTGACTATTCATAGATGAACTAGCTTGAAGAAACTGTAATACTTGCTCCCAAGTAATCGTATTAAATAATTCTAAAGTATTTTGTTTGGGGTATAAACTGACTTCACTCACGACAGTGACGAGTAATTTGGTATGTGGTTTTTGTACGGCAAAATAAGCCACTCTATTTCCGAAAAAATCAGTCAGCTCATTAAAATCAGTAGGATCTGGAGTTATCTCAAAATCACTACTATGAGCATGTTGACGCCAGAAGTTGCGAGGTTGTAATCTGGCTTCATTTTGACATAAACCGACTGATTGACTGTAATCATAAAGAGTACTGTGCGTAATACGATATTTCAAAGCTCGTCCTCGACTGTATTAAGCACCATTAACTGAGATGTTTGTGAATGACTAAAATATGCCTCCGCAATCAATTCTGAAGTCTGCCATAATAAATTGGTTGTATTAGATAATAATTCTTCAAACCGTTGGTAAACGCCATCATCTTCATTTACTTGCGTTAACTCTTGCACATTGCACAAACGCAAATCGGTATAAGCTTCCAAAATTAAGCGCTCCTCCCCACTTAACTGACCTTTTCTTTTACTTCTTGGCAAGGCAGCAATATGAACACTTAATTGTTGCAACTGATAAGCAAGCGACCTTGGATGCGCATCATCCAATAACAACAACTCTAATACCAAAGGTAACTGAATATAGGACCGATAACGCCGCTGATATATTGTTAAGCTATCCGTGGCGACTAAAACTGCTTCAAGTACCTGAGTTTGTAAGGCATCTTCATGACGGAGTGCCAAGGTAGACCTAAATAAAGCGATTAATGCTAAAGCCCGCTCTAATCGACGCCCACTATCTAACATTAGCCAAGCGGCCTCTCGCGTCATACTTTCACTCGTCAGACCCGTGAAAGCCACAATACCTACCATTAAATCATCTAAATGCGTAGGAAGTTGTTCAATTTTTAAGTCAACATTATTAACTCGCTGTTGCCATCGACGCTGGATATTATCGACGCTCCGCCAAGTATCTTGCGACCATAAATCTCGGATACTAAAAGCCGCCTGAAAAAAAGCCTGCACATTAGAGGTTAAACTTCCTGATCGAAACGCATCTTTCACCAATGAAATTAATTCAGCTTCCGGGGTTTTTATAAACTGCTCATCACATTTTATAAAGCCTGGATAAGTGCCAGTTACTTGGGTGAAGGTTCTTAATAAAACACTTAAGCACTCAGCATCTATTGGATCCTTAAACTCAAAAGCCTCTCTATGTTTAAGCAAGATAACCCTTAATAATCGAGTTACGGCCTCTGTTCTCTCAAGATTTCTTCCTACCCAAAAAAGATTGTCTGCAGCTCTACTGGTTAGTGCTTCAACATTCGCATCAATTAATTGATTACGTTTAGGCTGCGTCCACAAACTAATCGGTTTATCAGGTTCTGCCGCTAATACCCAAGTATCTTTACTAATTCCACCCGCTTGATTTGAAACTATTAAATTGTCTTTTTGACGTGCAACTCGCGTTAATCCACCGGGCATGACTTGGTAATCATGACCACTGGCCACTACGAAGTTTCTTAAAACGGCATTGCGTGGTTCAATTTTTTGATCAATAAAAGCAGGTAAGGTTGAGAAACTGACTTGCTCTTGACCAATAAACAAATGGGGCTTGGCCATAATTTGGCTTCGTAATGTGTCTTTTTCTTTACTACTTAAACTACCACCAAACACCGCATAATTTCCAAATCCCCGATTAATGGGTTTAATGACCAAACTATCAAGATGTTGCAAAACAAAATCCCGTTCGCGAGACTGACCACACCACCAAGTAGCAATAGACGGCAACTTTAAATCGTCGTTCAAGAAATATCGAGCCAATCTTGGTAAAAAAGCCATTAAACCGGGATTTTCTAAAACGCTACTGCCTAATGGGTTTGCTATCGCAACATTACCGCGCCGCACGGCTTCTAACAGCCCCGTAACCCCTAGCTTTGATTCACTTCGCAAAGCCAAAGGATCACAAAATGAATCATCAACACGCCTCAAAATAACATCAACAGCCTGCAATCCCGATAATGATTTTAACCAAACCTTTCCATCTCTAACGGTTAAATCCCCTCCTTGAACCAAGGTATATCCCAAATAAGCCGCTAAATAGGCATGTTCAAAATAAGTTTCATTCAGTGGCCCAGGTGTCAAAATAACAATGCGCGGGTCTTCTTTCTTATGCGGCGCAATTTCAACAAGACCCTTATGTAGGGACTTAAAAAATCCTGATAATCGACGCACTTGCGTCTGCCTAAAAATATCAGGCAAAACCCGAGTGAGTACAGTGCGGTTTTCTAAAGCATAACCAGAACCTGATGGCGCTTGAGCCCGATCATCCAACACCCACATACGACCATTAGGCCCGCGAGCAAGGTTTGCAGAATAAATGGTAAGATATCTTTTTTGCTTTTGTAAAGCACCCACACAGGGATGTAAAAAACCCTCATGACCAAAGACTAATTCAGGGGGCAATAAGCCTTTTTTTAATAAAGTCTGTTTACCATAAATATCTTTCAATATTAAATCTAAAAGCTCGGCACGCTCTTTAAGCCCCGCTTCGATAACTACCCACTCTTCACTGCTAATCAATAAAGGCACGGGGTCAAGTTGCCAAGGCCTGGTTAAGTTTTTTAAGTCCCCATAAACATTATAAGTAACCCCATTTTCACGTAATAATCGTTGAGCTTCCCTGCGGCGTAACTCCAGATTATCGGTACCCATACTATCCAATGCCGCCATAAAGCGTTCCCAATAAGGCAACACTTTAATTTTATTAGCGTACATTTCATCGTATATACCAAGCTGAGTTGCATAATATTGCGTACCAATATCATTAGCTAAACTGTTATTGCGCACCAAATATTCCTTATACAATTTTATATCGTGTTGCTATCCTTCTAATCGAAATACTATTAATTAAGAGATAGTTAGCATGTATAAATTAAGCTTAAAAATAGAGTATTATATTAAAGAATTCTCAATTAATCAGTTCTTAAACTGATTTCTGTATAGTGACGCATTTTTTCACCCGTATAAATTTGACGCGGCCTATAAATCGTTACTTGATCACCATGAATCATTTCTCGCCAATGAGCCAACCACCCTGGCATACGACCAATCGCAAATAACACCGTAAACATATTGGTTGGAATACCGGCCGCTCGTAAAATCAAACCTGAATAGAAATCCACATTGGGATATAACTTACGTGAAATAAAATAATCATCTTTTAAGGCAATCTCTTCTATTCGTCTTGCAATGTCTAATAACGGATCATTAATACCCGATTTATTGAGTAACTTATCACAATGTTGCTTTAACACTTGTGCACGCGGATCAAAGTTTTTATAAACCCGATGCCCAAAACCCATCAATCGTTTACCTGACTTTTTATCTTTCGCTTGATTAATAAACTCAGTACCATCACCACCTTCGGCATGAATTTGTTCCAGCATTTTAATCACTTCTTGGTTTGCCCCACCATGACGAGGCCCCCACAAAGCAGCAATGCCAGCAGTAATTACTGCATAGACATTAGCCATACTCGATCCTGCCGTACGTACCGAAGAAGTACTGCAATTTTGCTCATGATCTGCATGTAAAATTAAAACCATATCAATAGCACGAACAATATCCATATCTAATTGATAGTCACGTACCGGTGATGAGAACATCATGTTCAAGAAATTACTCGTGTATTTATATTTAATTGACGGATAAACTAAAGGCTCACCAATTGATTTTTTGTATGAAAAAGCCGCAATTGTCCGTACTTGTGAGACTAAATTAGCCACAATTTGTACTTCAGTCTTTTCATCTAAACGATCAGGCACGGGATAAAATGTCGATAACGACGCCACCATTGTCGTTAATATACCCATAGGGTGAGATCCACGTGGAAAGCCATTGAAGAAATGATGCATATCTTCATGAATAATTGAAGACTCGTTAAGACGCGTTGAAAACTGTAGTAATTGATCAGAAGTCGGCAGTTCTCCGTAAAGTAATAAATAAGAAACTTCCACAAAGCGTGAATTTGCAGCTAACTCTTCGATAGGATAACCTCGATAACGAAGAATACCTTTTTCACCATCTATATAAGTAATTGCACTCTCACAAGCCCCCGTATTTCCATATCCGTCATCTAAAGTAACATAACCCGTTTCACTTCTTAATTTGGTTATATCAATCGCTTTTTCACCTTCAACACCCATATAGGTGGGTAATGAATAACTCTTATCATCCAAAGTTAAAATAGCTGGATTTAACACTTTTAATTTATTACCCATTTATATAAGTCTCCTAATAATAGGTTGTTAACACTATCTGATAATCGATAGTGTTAGAATTTTAATCACACTAGTTTAACCCACCCAACCAAAATCTACCGACCACGATGACGTAAATCTAAGGTGAACGGATAATCCGCACTCAACTCCTCAACAGGAGGAGCCATAGCACTAGGGGCTTTATCACTCGCTTTAAAGTTTTGTAAGAACGGTTCTTCAGAAGCCACATCCCGAGTTGATGCCAATGGAGGCCTAATGATAACGCCAGGTGTGTGACCATAATCCCAGAAACGGGTCATTCGACGCGTTTCTGCCGCATAGTCATTAACTGGGAAATCATCGTAACTACGTCCACCAGGATGAGCCACATAATAAGTACACCCGCCCACTGAACGACCATTCCACGTATCAATTACGTCAAACACTAAGGGTGTATGAGGCGCAATAGTTGGATGTAGAGCCGAAGGTGGTTGCCAAGCACGGTAACGCACACCCGCCACATACTCGCCTTTTCTACCTGTATTACGCATGGGGACTCGACGACCATTACAAGCAATGACGTAACGCCCCTCAGTGAATCCCGTTATCGCAATTTGCACCCGCTCCACTGAAGAATCCACATATCGAGCCGTGCCAGAACTGCTCATTTCTTCACCCAGTACATGCCAAGGCTCAATAGCAAAACGCAACTCCATATCCATACCATCTATAAGTGTATTACCATAACGCGGAAATCTAAACTCAAAAAACGGTGCTAACCATTCGAGATCAAAAGCAAACCCAGCCCGTTGCAAATCTTTAGTCACTTGACGCATATCTTCATGTACATAATGCGGCAACATAAAACGATCATGTAACTCGGTGCCCCAACGTATTAAATCATGCTTGTAAGGCTCTCGCCAGAACCACGCAATCAAAGATCTTAACAAGACAATTTGTACTAAAGACATTTGAGCATGGGGCGGCATTTCAAAAGACCGTAATTCTAAAATGCCTAAACGCCCAGTCGAACTATCAGGAGAATACAATTTATCAATACAGAACTCGGATCGATGGGTATTACCAGTTATATCTGTTAATAAATGGCGTAATAATCTATCAACCAACCAAGGTGCAGGTACTTCACCTTCTGGCATTTGTTGAAAAGCAATTTCTAATTCATATAACTTCTCATCACGGCCTTCATCTACTCGAGGTGCCTGACTGGTTGGGCCAATGAACATACCTGAAAATAAATAAGATAAACCTGGATGATGTTGCCAATAGGTAATTAAACTCCGGAGCAAATCGGGACGTCTTAACATTGGACTGTCTATAGGCATTTCGGCACCCATAGTAATGTGATTACCACCGCCTGTGCCCGTATGTCGACCATCCTGCATAAATTTTTCAGTACCTAAGCGCGACAAATGTGCCTGCTCATAGATAATATGGGTTTTTTCTACTAACTCATCCCATGATTTAGATGGATGAATATTAACCTCAATCACCCCAGGATCTGGGGTTACCATCAAGCGTTCAATACGATAATCTCTGGGCGGCTCATAGCCTTCTAAGACTACGGGTGTCGCTAGGCTTTCTGCTGTTGATTCAATAGCGGCAACCAACTCTAGATAATGTTCTAAAGTAGTTAAAGGCGGCATAAAAATATGAATTCGACCATTTCTGGCCTCCACACAAAGTGCCGTATGAGGTACCTCTACTTCTACAACATTGTCCCCTACTTCTTGCGGGATAATTTCTGGATGTTCATTTACTTTTGCTTCTATATGGCTATAGCGACGTGTCACTTCTCCATAGTAATCGCCAAGTTCAGGCAAATCTTCAAATAAACTTTGAGGCTCCTGTGTATCACGTTTATCAAGCGCAACCCACGGCAGGCTGGCTAAAGGTAAGCGCATACCCATAGGAGAATTTCCTGGTATTAAGAACATGACACCTCGGCGAAAATCCCAAGGACCACTTTTCCATACCTGCCCATACCAATTCCATTTAATAGGTAAGGTAAACCCCACCGGTTGATCTAAGCCCACTTCTAACAATTTTGTTAACGTTTTACGCTCAATAGAATCACTTAAATCATACTTTAATGAATCTAAATTATCAGGTAAGGTGCCTTCTTGCCATAAATGATAAAAACGATCTTCAAAGCCTGTCACGATATATTTAGATTGCACGCCTAAACGTTGCGCTAGGGCATATACAAACTTTTGAGCTTGCTTAACAGTATGACCATAATCTTTATTAATATCGGCTAACAAAGACGGATTACGCCAAACAGGCACTTCGTCTTTACGCCAGAAGATTCCGTACTGCCAACGAGGCAAAGGTTCACCTGGATACCATTTACCTTGACCGTAATGCAGCATTGCACCTTTTGCAAATACATCGCGCAAACGCATGGTCAAATGTTGTGCGTGCTCACGCTTGTTTGCACCATCTGCGTGCGTATTCCATTCATCGCCTTCCATATCATCAACTGAAACGAAAGTAGGTTCTCCACCCATTGTTAATCGCACATCATCTTCAAGTAAACGTTTATCAACGGCTTTACCTAAAGCATCAATGTGATACCACTGTTCATCAGTATAAGGTTTTGTTACTCGCGGATCCTCGTGCAAACGCTCAACGGTATTACTGAATTCAAATTCAACTTCACATTTATCCGTACCACCGGTAACAGGTGCTGCACTTGCAGGATCAGGTGTACAAGCTAAAGGAATATGCCCCTCCCCTGCTAATAATCCTGAAGTGGGATCTAAACCAATCCAGCCCGCACCCGGAATATAAACTTCTGTCCAAGCATGTAAATCGGTAAAATCTTGTTCTGGCCCAGAAGGTCCATCTAAGGATTTAATATCTGAAGTTAGTTGCACTAAATAACCCGAAACAAACCGCGCAGCTAAACCTAAATGCCTTAAGGCCTGTACTAATAACCAAGCCGAATCTCTACAAGAACCACTCAAGATTGTTAAAGATTCCTCACAACTTTGAATACCCACTTCCATTCGAATGTTATAACTAATCGCTTCAAAAATCGCACGATTAATATCAACTATAAAATTATTGATCGGTCTTTTGGTTTTATCAAACTTTTTAACCCAACCTAATAATAAGGGGCCTTTTTCAGTCAGCTCAAGATACGGCTGTAATTCTTTAAGTGTCTGTGCATCATAGTTAAATGGATAATTTTCCGCATAATCCTCCACAAAAAAGTCAAAAGGATTAATCACCGTCATATCAGCGATAACTTCTACCTCTACACTCAACTTTTGACATTTATCAGGAAATACGACTCGACCCAAAATATTACCAAAAGGATCCTGCTGCCAATTAATAAAGTGATTTTTTGGCTCTATACGTAAAGCATAAGCTTTAATAGGAGTTCGACTGTGTACTGCTGGACGCAAACGAAATACATGGGGTGATAAGGATACAGGTCTATCAAAACTGTATACGGTTTTGTGACGAATGGCGACACGTATGGTCATAATTTCTTTTTCCTATTGCCTAAGTTTAATTTGGCTGTGCTCCAAAAATAGAGAGCGCACAATCCACATGTTTATAATGCAAGCATAAATTGTTCCATAATTTTATTTTTGTTAGAATCAGACACTCTCGAATAGTAAATAATAATTAGAAAAGGTTTACACATAAATTGAACCCGATCAAGATTCATTGAACTTAAAAAATTATTTAATCGGAAAACCCAATATAGTTTCGATAAGGCGAACCCGCTTTCCATGTAATAGCCTCAGTGTAATAGTGCATTAAAGCAAAATATCCCAACACTCCCACTGTAATTACTTTATGAATTTCGACGTCGAAAAAAAATCGAGTAACAAAACTTACCAAATGATCACCATAAGCCTGCAACACGAAAGCCAACGCAAACGATGATAATGGCAAAACCCAAAATATATTAATTTTTAATTGAGCAGCATAACGATAAAGCTGATTTTGTGGTTGCAAATAATGTTTATTATAATCATGTGTCACATAAAAAACATAAGCAGTGGCATCATGCACCAATCTGGGCACCAAAATAGCTAAAAAGTAATACTGTTGAACATAAAAATAAAAACTAACAATCACCAAAGATACATTAGCGTACAAAAACCACTTACCTGTTGCAGTTGTCACATAACGCTGGCAATATAATGCACTTAAAATCAAAGCCAAACACATTAAACTCACAATCTGTTTTAAATATGATATCTGCTGAACGTCCAAAGTATTTTTTAAAAAAATACCAATATAAATAAACAACCCAGCCGCTACACTTAAAGCTAATAAAAGATAATAAGCCCAGTTAGGCAAGCGACAAATACCACGCGCGACACCATGCTGTTGTTTTATCACATGATAAACAGTCCATGCAGCGACTACTATATAAAATACTCTATAGGGGATAAATAAACTTCCTACCCCAAAAATTAGTGCAAGCAACAAAGTAACACTTATAATATTTTTTTTATAATACTTTATGTAATCAGGACTCCCTATCAATAAAAACGCACTGGCCAGAATATGAGGAGTACCAAATAAAATCTGAAAGAGTAAAAAATGGGTAGGAGATGAAGGTAAATTATCTTTTAAATAGGTATGCAAAAAAAAATAATCAATAAACTGAACAAGCAAACAAAGTGGAATAATGCTATATAAGCTTAATAACAATTTAAATGAAACCGTCAATTTCTGTTTAACTGATATGGATTTAGTTTCAAAAACAAGTGCAGACATAAATACATCCTCTGATTTTTAGTTGTTATATTTTAAATCAGTCGCTAAATTACACCGAATCATTTAATTACTTTGCCACATATTTCTTACTTTTATCTATAAGCAATGACAGCATCATTTAAGTTACATCCCCGATTACAACAAGACTGCATAGGTTTAGGTCGTTTTGAATTATGCCAATTATTACTAATGAATGATAGTCAATACCCATGGTTTATACTCGTTCCAGAAATTGCGGATATTAAAGAAATCTATCAACTTAGCAAAACCAATCGGCAACTGCTAGCTGAAGAATCTAATTATTTATCGGAAAACTTAGCTCAGCTTTATACCCCCGATAAATTAAATATTGCCGCAATAGGTAACCTAGTCCCGCAACTCCATATTCACCATATCGCCCGTTACCAAACCGATATTGCTTGGCCAGCGCCTGTGTGGGGTAAATTCAACGCCATTCCTTATACCCAAACACAACTAACCGCCACCACTACTACCATTAAATCTCAACTTATCAATTTAAACTCTTAAATATTATGCATAAGTCTTTACGATCTACTCTTTGGATATTAATTGCCACCCTTGGTGCAACAGCAATAAGCATTATTGCCATTAGCCGAGGCGAGAGCATTAATGCACTATGGTTTATAATCGCCGCACTCTGTGTCTACAGCATCGCTTATCGCTTTTATGCCGCATGGATTGCCGCTACCGTCTTAGCTGTAGATTCAACCAGAGCTACCCCAGCGGAACGCTTCGACAATGGTCGTGATTTTGTCCCCACGCATAAATGGATAGTATTTGGTCACCATTTTGCCGCCATTGCAGGCCCTGGCCCCTTAGTCGGCCCCACACTCGCCGCCCAATTTGGTTATTTACCCGGCACACTCTGGATTTTGTTTGGTGCAGTATTAGGCGGTTGCGTACAAGATATGGTGACATTATTTTTATCTACACGCCGTGATGCTAAGAGCTTAGGCCAAATGGCTAGAGACGAATTAGGGGCAATTGGCGGCACAGCGGCATTAATAGCCACCTTTTCCATTATGATTATCTTAATTGCGGTATTAGGCTTGGTCGTTGTTAATGCTATGAAGCACAGCCCATGGGCAACCTTTACAGTATCGGCAACCATACCCATTGCAATGCTTGTAGGTATTTACATGCGTTATTTACGTCCGGGACAAGTGCTTGAAGCGTCTGCTCTAGGTGTGGTTTTATTATTAATGTCGGTAGTAGGCGGTCGCTATATTGATGAACATGATAACTTACGATTGTTATTTGATCATGAAGGTTTAACGCTCGCGTGGTCTATTATGGCCTACGGTTTTGCTGCGGCCATTTTACCTGTATGGTTATTGCTTGCACCTAGAGACTACTTATCAACCTATATGAAAATAGGCACAATAACGCTCTTAGCCGTGGCTATTATTTTATTACAACCCAACATAAAAATGCCCGCGATAACCCAATTTATAGATGGTTCTGGGCCTATTTTTGGTGGCAAGTTATTTCCCTTTGTTTTTATTACCATCGCGTGCGGTGCCATTTCTGGCTTTCATTCGCTCATTGCCTCTGGCACAACGCCTAAATTGCTGAGTAATGAACGAGATATTTGTATGATTGGCTATGGCGGCATGTTATTAGAATCTTTTGTGGCTATTATGGCCATGATTGCCGCCACCGTATTAGAGCCAGGCGTCTATTTTGCCATCAACAGTTCAGCAGGTGCCGTAGGCAGCAATGCACTGGATGCCGTGACTAAAATAAGTGCTTGGGGCTATCCAGTGACCGTTGAACAAATGGAAAATTTAGCGAAACAAATGGGAGAGACCACCTTATTTGCCAGAACAGGTGGAGCACCTTCTTTGGCGGTAGGTATGGCTAGTATATTTGGCAAAGCATTTGGAGACGGACTACTTGCCATTTGGTATCACTTTGCCATCATGTTTGAGGCCATCTTTATATTAACTACCTTAGATGCTGGCACACGTGTAGGGCGCTTTATGCTGCAAGACATGCTGGGTAATATCTGGCCAAAAATGGGGGAAACGTCTTGGACACCCTCTGTTATTTTAACTAGTAGTATTGTAGTCGCTGGCTGGGGATATTTTCTTTATATTGGGGTCATTGATCCTAATGGCGGCGTGAATATTTTATGGCCGCTCTTTGGCATCGCCAATCAAATGTTGGCAGCAATCGCTTTATGTGTTGCCACAGGCATTTTAGTCAAATCTAACAAGTTAAAACATGCTTGGATAACCGCAGCACCGCTGACATGGCTTGCCATCATCACTACGACAGCGGCATGGCAAAAAATAGCTAGCCCAGATATAAAAATAGGTTTTTTCTCCGCCGCCACCGATTTAGCGGATAAATTAGCGTCAGGAACGTTACCTGCTGCAAAAGCGGCTATTGCACCCCAATTAATTTTTAACCTTCAACTTGATGCTTGGCTAACCCTCACCTTTGTCATCTTACTGTGGATCATTATTTTAGATATGTTAAGAGTCTGTTGGCGTTGTGTAACAGGCAAGCCCATATTGCCTTTAACAGAGTCAGCCTATAAACCAAGTAGCCTACTTGATGATTGGGTGAGAGATTAATGATTATTAAACTTAAAACGTTATGGAAAATAATTCGTCAGCTTTCAGGAGATGACGCTTACGAAGTCTACTTAAAGAACTTTGCTAAGCACCATTGTAATCATAATAATACTGATTGCTCTACACCTCTATCCAAGGCAGACTTCTTTAAGCGATGGCAAGATGAAAAATGGCAAGGTATTAAACGTTGCTGCTAATTTAACGCAATCATGCAGACTGACTTTTTAATTATCGGCCAAGGCTTGGCTGGAAGTCTCCTAGCATGGGAACTCATCAAGCGAAACTATAAAGTCGTTATCATTGATAATGGCTTAGAAAATGCTTCTCAAGTAGCGGCAGGGTTAATTAATCCCATCACTGGGCAACGTTTTGTTAAATCGCCAGAAGTAGATTATCTCTTACCGGCAGCAAAAAAATATTACGCTGACTTAAGCACTGTATTTAAGCAAGCTTTTTATATAGAAAAGACCATGCTAAGACTATTTAAAAACCCTAGTGAAATTGAAGCTGCAAATAAACGCCTTAGCCAAGCAAATTATCAACGTTATTTGGGGCAGTTAAGCACAGCACCTAATAGCCTCAGCAACATTAACACGCCATTTGGATTTATAGAGCAAAATCAGACTGGCTATCTATTAACTAAACCACTATTAGCCTGTTTAAAAGCTTTTTTCATCACGAATCAATGCTATCAAAAAGCAATTATTGATTATCAAGATATTCAAGTAACCCCCGTTTTACGTTGGCGTAATATTACTGCGCAACATATCGTTTTTTGCGAAGGCTATCATGCCATCAATAACCCTTGGTTTTCTTGGCTACCTTTTCAATTAGTTAAGGGGGAGATTTTAACCCTTCGTCACTCCATGCCAATTTCAGATAACATACTTAACTTTGGCAACTGGATTATTCCCCTTGATAAGCAGTTATTCCGTATCGGTGCGACCTTTGATAGAGAAAACATAAACAACATTCCAACTGAATTAGCTAAAAATAGCTTAATAAAGTCATTGCAGTCCATATCACTTTCATTAACAAATAATAATGTGATCAATCATCAGGCAAATGTCCGCCCCTGTACCCTAGATAAACAGCCGTTTATTGGTCATCACCCTTTACACCCACAACTCTCAATTTTTAATGGTTTTGGCGCAAAAGGTAGCTTACAACTACCTTGGTATAGCCAACAATTTGCCGAGGCTTTGTTTAAAAAAATCCCAGTTCCCTCTTCTATCAATCGCTATTATGCAACGCATTTCACTGCTTAACATCGCTCACAACGCCATTAAAGAACGTGTCCAACTCAATGACGTTGTGATTGATGCAACTATTGGTAATGGTCACGATACTTTGTTTCTTACTCAGCAAGTTGGCCCACTAGGTTTAGTTTTTGGTTTTGACATACAACAAGCAGCCATTGAATCAACTATAGAACGCATCAAAATACATTCTCATCTTGATTGTTTAAGATTATTTCATACTAGTCATGAAAACATGGCCGAAAAAATCCCACAGCAGTTTCACGGTAAGATTTCTGCAATTATGTTCAATCTGGGTTATTTACCTGGAGGCGATAAATCCATGATCACCGCTTCACACTCAACCCTAAACACCTTGAACACGGCCTGCTCACTCATTAGCGATAAGGGCATCATTACCGTATTAGCTTATCCTGGTCATAAAGGCGGGGACATAGAGACAAGGGATATTAAAACTTGGTGTCAGCAATTAAATAAAGACAAATTTCAAGTGAATATTATTGCCAGTGCAGTTGCCAATGAGACGGCACCAATGCTTTTTGTTATTCGTAAACAGACTAATACCAACTAATTCAGTAACAATCTGGTATTATCTCGGGCGTTTTGTTCACAATAACTTTAGGAAATCTATGACCGAATTTAACAATGTATCAATTGTCAAAAAAGCGAATGTCTACTTTGGTGGCAATGTCTCAAGTCGCACTATCCACTTTGCAGATGGCTCCATTAAAACCTTAGGCTTTATGTTGCCAGGAGAATACGTCTTCAATACCACCGATAAAGAACTTATGGAAATTATTGATGGTGATCTTGAGGTCTTATTACCTGACACTGCTAAATGGCTAAAGGTGAATGGTGGCGAAGCGTTTAATGTGCCTGCTCATAGTGCCTTCACTGTAAAAATCAACACACCCACTGACTATTGCTGCTCGTTTATTAAATAACTCTGTAAAATCAACAGGCATAAAAAAACCGGACTGCATTGAAGTCCGGTTTTTTTAGTTTAGAAGAAATTATTTCTTAATAATACTAATACCTTTTAGTAAATTAAGTGCCTCATGCAGAGAATAATCTTCTATATCCAATTTTTCTTTTGCCTTATCCTTGTCTTTATCCGCATCTTTTGCTTTATCTGCGTCTTTTTCCTTATCTTGATCCTCTTTTTTAGCTTTAGCCGCCGTATTGGCATTCTGCAAATGACCTGATAAATCAGCTTCTTTAACAGTTAAAGAATCACCTTTATCCAGATTTTCTAATTTAACCCGAGCTAAAGCAATATCAGGCTCAATACCTTCCGCCTGAATCGAACGACCAGAAGGTGTAAAGTAACGAGCCGTTGTTAGTTTTACTGCCGCACCATTACTAGTAGGTAATATAGTTTGCACTGACCCCTTGCCAAAAGACTTTTCACCCATAATCACAGCGCGTTTTTGATCTTGTAAAGCGCCTGCCACAATTTCTGAGGCGGAAGCTGAACCCGCATTAATCAACACCACCATAGGAGCATCATCTATAAGGTCATCCGATGAGGCATTAAAACGCATTTCTGAGTTTTCAATACGACCCTCTGTATAAACAATAAGACCACTTTTCAAAAAAGCATCACTCACTTCAACAGCCGCATTTAATACCCCACCAGGGTTATTTCGTAAATCTAAAACCAAGCCCTTTAATGGCGCACCATTCTCTTTCTTTAAACTAGCCAAAGATTCTCTTAAGCCTTCTCCAGTACCCGACTGAAAACTGCTAATACGCACATAGCCGTAGCCTTTTTCTAATAATCGACTCTTAACGCTTTTAACTTTAATAATATCACGCGCTAAAGTCAGCTTTAAGGGTGCATCTAAGCCCTCTCTAACAATAGTCAACACAATTTTACTATTGGGTTCACCGCGCATTATTTTTACGGCATCAGACAATGACATGCCCTTAACAGGCTTATCGTCTAACTTAATAATAAGGTCTCCGGTTTTTATACCCGCCTTTTGGGCTGGGGTATCATCGATAGGAGAAACTACTTTTATAAAGCCATTTTCCATCGTTACTTCAATACCTAAACCACCAAATTGCCCAGTAGTCCCTTCTTTAAGTTCTTGATACTCTTCTGCAACTAAGTAAGCTGAATGCGGATCAAGTCCACTTAACATACCGCGTACAGCATCTTCTAATAATTTTTTATCAGAAACCGGCTCTACATAATCCCGTTTTATTCGACCAAATATCTCAGTAAAGGTTCTTAAGTCTTCATAAGGTAAAACATTAGTTTCTGCAGGAGTGGCAGCATTTGTTTTATCGGCAGCGACGCTACCACAAACACCTATAAAAACACCTAGCATTATCCCTAAAGATAAAATAAAAATAGCTTTCTTTTTTAGCATGTAATTTAAAACTCCATAGACCAGATTTATTGCTCATAATATCATTTTTACAACTAATTGATTGGCATCAATTACCTACGACACCACTCCAACGGATCAATTGGCACACCCTTATGACGTATCCCAAAGTACAAACCCGATCTACTTTGCCCACCACTTTGACCAACCGAGGCTATCACATCCCCCGCCTCAACTAATTGACCACCCTGTTTATTTAGTTTCTGATTAAACCCATAAAGACTTAAATAACCGTCTCCATGGTTAATAATTATCATGAAACCATAACCTCGGAACCATTCTGCAAAAACCACCTTTCCACGAGCCACTGCTTTTACATCGAGTCCTTCATTTGCTTCAATGAGTACACCATCCCATTTTACCTCGGTTCTTGCACTACCAAATTTATTAACCAAATGCCCGGTGACTGGCCAAAGCAATTTACCTTTTAAGCTAATAAAGTCAGCTGAATCAATTGAATCACCTTGATTTGAAACTGACAAACCCGCTGCTGGCTCTTGATGATCTGATAAATCAACATTATCAACAGGTAATCCTAACATTAATTGTCTTAAACTAGCCTCACTCTCTTGCAAGTCAAAAATTTTTTGTTGCTGTGAAGCACTATCATGACTTATTTTTGCAAGTAACTCGTTTCGCTGTTTTCTTGCATCAACCAATAAAACTTGCTCGGCTTTCTTTCTTTGCAAATCGTCTGCTAAAGCGGCAGACTCAGCTTGTCTTAATTTATCTAGCGCCTCAAGATGATCCATGGCAATTTGGATTTCACTAAACTTATCTAAGCGCTCTTTATTGAAATAATTAAAATAAACCATCACCCTACTGGATAAAGCATGGTCATTTTGATTTAAAATTAATTTCAATTTTTCTTTATGCCCTAAAATATAGGCCAGCCTTATTTGCGCCCCAAGCTCTTTACTTAAGTGATCAATCTCATCTTGATAACTGTCCATTTCCTTGCTCAGTGCATCCAAACTAGACCGTTTCTGCTCAATTTTTAGTTGAATCTTATTCAACAAATCAGTCGTTTCAGCATATTTTGTATCAATAACAGACAATAATTTTTGCATACTGTCTCGGCGCTCTAAAAGACGCTGAGACAGTTCAATATCAATATCTACATCTTGTGGGGCTTCGGCATAACTTAAAACAGGTACGATGAATTGACTCAGTAAAAGAAGAATGCAGCGTTTTTTCATCCATTCATTAATCAACTTTAACCAAAGATTTACCTGTCATTTCTACAGGTTGATCAACGCCTAAAATTGCCAACATCGTCGGAGCTAAATCCGACAAACAACCACCCGAAATTAATGGGTTATTATTACCACCCACATAAACCAAAGGCACTTTATTAGTGGTATGTGCTGTATGCGCTTGCCCTGATTCATCATCAACCATCTGCTCAATATTACCGTGATCAGCCGTCAACAATAATTGACCATGAACCGAGTTTAATGCTTCAACGATACGTTGTAAGGCTCTATCCACCGCCTCAACCGCTAATATTGCTGCTGGAATAATACCGGTATGCCCCACCATATCGCAGTTAGCATAATTGCAAATGATAACATCGTACTTTCCACCCGTAATTGCCTCAACCAAATGATCGGTGACTTCAACCGAGTTCATTTCTGGTTGTAAATCATACGTTCTCACTTGGGGTGACGGCACTAATATTCTATCTTCACCAGGGAATGGGGTATCAATACCGCCATTTAAAAAGAAGGTAACATGCGCATACTTTTCAGTTTCTGCTAATCGAAGTTGCTTCAAGCCTAATAGAGACAAATATTCGCCTAAACCATTTTTAATATCCACGGATGGGAATGCAATGTCATAGCCAAAATCTTGATGATATTCAGTTAGTGTACAAAAATAACCTGAATGTGCCGCATGACCTCTTTCAAACGCATCAAAAGTAGGCAGGGTGATAGCTTGAGAAATTTCACGCGCCCGATCTGCTCTAAAATTCATAAAGATCACGGAATCTTCAGGGTCAAGAGAAACGATTTGACCTTCTGCATCTAAGATAGCCGTAGGTAACACAAACTCATCGGTTTCACCTCTTTCATAAGAGGCTTCTAAGCCTGCTAAAGCAGAACTGGCTGTATTATCAGCCTCACCTTTAACAATCAAATCATAAGCTAACTTGACGCGATCCCAACGATTGTCTCTATCCATCGCATAAAAACGCCCAGTGATTGAGGCAATACGTCCAACACCCAATTCAGCGAATTTTTCTTCTAATAAATCAATAGAGGATTTAGCACTTTTGGGTGGTACATCACGTCCATCCAGAAAAGCATGTAAATAAATCTTCTCTAAACCTCTTTTAGCAGCAAGTTCAACCATTTCAGCAATCTGCAGCTCATGACTATGCACGCCACCTGCTGATAACAAGCCTAATATATGCAAGGCTTTATTTTTTTCTTTTGCCTGATCAACGGCTTTACATAAAACCGCATTGGTATAAAAACTACCGTCTTCTATCGCATCATTTACTTTAGAAAAGTCTTGTGGCACATAACGTCCAGTACCGATGTGGATATGTCCTACTTCAGAATTACCCATTTGATCGGCAGGAAGCCCTACAGATTTACCAGAACATTCTAAGAAAGTCATGGGGTAATCTTTTTGTAATTGATCCCAGCAAGGGGTATTAGCCATGGCAATGGCATTATTCTCTGCTTTTAATGAGTAACCAAATCCATCTAAAATTAATAAAACAAGTGGCTTAGGGCGATTTAACATCTTAAATTTTTCTCCGAATACTAAATTAAATTTATTCTACTAGGCATCAATCACTTCTCAACCAAGAGAGTTGTACTATCCATTACCCAAAACAACTAAAAATAAGGTATCATTTTGCGATAATTGATCTTTACAGGTTAGAAACTACAGATACGTTATATTAATACACGTTTGTACCTATTGTGTATAAATAATTATTCAATAGACCCTAATTTATAAGATAAAAGCACAGCTAAACTGATATTTATTTAGTTAAACCCTTTTTTAACACCACTAAACTCAAAAATCATGGATCGTTACATAGAATTTATTTTAAATCACTACATTTTATCACTTGCACTAGCTGTGGTTACCTATCTATTAATACAAGAATTTATAGATACCGCATTCAAAAAATTTAGTCATATTTCACCTCTGTTAGCTGTCGCTAAAATGAATGACACAGACACCCTAGTCATTGATGTAAGAGAACCCAACGAATTTGTTGAAAGTCATATAGAACAAGCGATCAGCCTACCTTTAGGTAAATTAGCGGATGACCTTTCAAAAATAACTGACCATAAAAACAAACCCGTCTTGATCGCTTGTCAAACCGGAACCCGAGCTGCATCAGCGGGTAAAACACTGACCAAAGCGGGCTTTGAGCAAGTTTTTGTCATTACTGGCGGAATGGAAGCCTGGGAAAGCGACTACAAACTCCCTGTAAAAAAATCGGGTCTAAAGAAAACTAAAATCAAAAGTACAATCTAAACCAATTTCATCACTATTACTTAATCTTAACTCAATCCTTTTAATCACTATTATTTAAATACTACTATGGCTGAAGAACAAACACCCGTTGAAAAACAATTTTCTATCCAAAAAATCTATACAAAAGACTTGTCTTTTGAAACCCCTAATACCCCTAAAGTTTTTACTGAAAAATGGGAACCAGCGGTAGATTTTAACTTGGCCTCAAACGTGCAGGTATTGGAAGGCTCTCTTTACGAAGTGTCCTTAACAGTGACCATTACTGTAAAAACTGACGATAAAACGGCTTACTTGGTTGAAGTGAATCAAGCCGGCATCTTTACTTTAGTGGGCTTTGCTGATGAAGAATTAGGTCCAATGGTGGGTAGTTTCTGTCCTAATATTTTATTTCCGTATGCAAGAGAAGCGGTTTCTGATTTAGTTACAAAAGGTGGCTTTCCGCAATTATTACTAGCACCCGTGAACTTTGATGCCCTTTATGCTCAACATGTTCAAGCTCAACAGCAAATTCCTGCGTCAGAAACGATTAACTAAACGTCTACTAAATGGAAAGAAAAATTGCCATTCTAGGAGCCGGCTCCTGGGGTACAGCAATCGCTTTATTGGCAGCCAGAAATGGCTGCCAAACTTTGCTTTGGGGACATAATGCCAGCCACGTTGCCAGCATCGCCTTAGATCGAGAAAATAAACGCTATTTACCCGATTATCCGTTTCCA
>CAIQNQ010000109.1 GCA_903873165.1 uncultured Methylococcaceae bacterium
ATCATTTTTTTAGATATAAAGCCTAGAGTTTCTGACATCAAATCATCGCTAAGCGATAGTTTTTTATAAAAGCACCAAGAAAACACTATATGTAGTGTTGTTAAACCTTCGAACCACTAGAAAAAATGAGCGAACGATGAGATTGAATGCTACTAAAAGCTCAATTCCTAGAAAGATTAAGACAATATCAAGGTAATTTACTCAACTATTCCAAGTTTTTTAAGTATTTACTAGTTTGTATGGCTTTTAGCTGACTAAAACGGGTGTATTGCCGCGTATGATTTGTATATACTATTACACGTTAACAAGACACCATGACTGTCTTGACACTAGCCATGCCTAACTCGTCCCAAAAGGATCATACATGAAGAATAGCTTAATTTCAGAAATTACCGGACAAAATGATATTGATCCAATAGAGACAAAAGAATGGATTGAAGCGCTACAAGCCGTCTTAGAACAAGATGGTAGCGAAAGGGCCCACTTTCTGATTGAACAGCTCGTTGCAGCAACAAGACATTCAGGCTTCGACATCCCCTTTAGTGCCAACACCGCGTATATCAATACCATCCCCGTTTCACAACAAGCTCAATTCCCCGGCGACCCTACTATAGAACAAAAGATCCGTTCTTATGTGCGCTGGAATGCCATGATGATGGTATTAAGAGCCAACAAATATACCAATGTGGGTGGACATATTGCCAGCTTTGCGTCGGCAGCTACATTATATGACGTGGGTTATAACCATTTTTGGCACGCGGCTTCTGATCAACACGATGGTGATTTGATTTACTCGCAAGGCCATTTAACCCCCGGTGATTATGCCAGAGCCTTTTTAATGGGTAGATTGTCACCAGAACAAATGGATAACTTCCGTCAAGAAGTGGATGGCAACGGTTTATCTTCGTATCCACACCCTTGGTTAATGCCTGATTTCTGGCAGTTCCCAACTGTATCTATGGGTTTAGGCCCGATTATGGCCATTTACCAAGCCCGTTTCATGCACTACTTGCAAGATCGTGGCTTTGCCGATACGTCTAAGCGTAAAGTGTGGAGCTTTTTAGGTGACGGTGAAACGGATGAACCTGAATCATTAGGTGCTATCGGTATGGCGGGGCGTGAGAAATTAGACAATCTCATTTTTGTGGTCAACTGTAACTTACAACGTTTAGATGGCCCCGTGCGCGGCAACGCAAAAATCATTCAGGAATTGGAAAGTGAATTCCGTGGCGCAGGCTGGAATGTTATTAAACTTGTTTGGGGCCAACGTTGGGATGCTTTATTAGCCCGCGATACCCAAGGCTTGTTGGCAGCGCGTATGATGGCTTGTGTTGATGGTGATTTCCAAACCTTTAAAGCGAAAGACGGTGCTTATGTTCGTGAGCACTTCTTTAATACACCTGAATTAAAATCCATGGTGTCTGATTGGTCAGACCGTGATATCTGGGAACTTAACCGTGGTGGTCATGACCCCGAGAAAACTTATGCGGCTTTCCATGCAGCGGTAAATCATAAAGGTCAACCGACTGTTATCTTAGCTAAAACCATTAAAGGTTATGGCATGGGTGCTTCGGGTGAAGCCCAAAACATTTCTCATCAACAAAAGAAAATGAGTGAAATCTCACTCACCCACTTCCGTGATCGTTATGAATTACCGGTTAGTGATGAAGAAATGCAAAAACTGCCTTATTTAACTTTCCCAGAAGGTTCAAAAGAATTAGCGTACATGCAACAAAGACGGGCTGAATTAGGTGGGCCTTTGCCATCAAGACGCACAAAATCTTATGCGCTGGATGTGCCTGTATTAAGCGACTTTAAAGCGTTATTAGAAGCCAGCGGTGAAGGCCGTGAAATTTCTACTACGATGGCTTTTGTGCGTTTATTGAATATTCTGGTTAAAGACAAAAATATCGGCAAACGCATCGTGCCCATCGTACCTGATGAATCCAGAACCTTTGGTATGGAAGGTATGTTTAGACAGTTGGGCATCTGGTCTCAAGTGGGGCAGTTATATACGCCACAAGATGCCGATCAGCTGATGTTTTACAAAGAAGATAAACACGGTCAAGTCTTACAAGAAGGCATCAATGAAGCCGGTGGTTTATGCGACTGGATAGCAGCGGGTACGGCTTATTCAACTCACAATGTGCCGATGATTCCATTCTTCATCTACTACTCAATGTTCGGTTTCCAACGGGTTGGGGATTTAATCTGGGCGGCAGCGGATCAAAGAACTCGTGGCTTCTTAATGGGTGGCACAGCGGGTAGAACCACACTAAATGGCGAAGGTTTACAACATGAAGATGGTCACAGCCATTTAATGTCCGCAACTGTCCCTAACTGTATTTCTTACGATCCTACTTATGCTTACGAATTAGCGGTCATCATCCAAGATGGCTTACGCAGAATGTATGTTGAGCAAGAAGACGTTTTCTATTACATCACTGTAATGAACGAAAACTACAGCCATCCAGCTATGCCAAAAGGTATTGAATTAGACATCCTTAAAGGCATGTATAAATTCCGTGACGGTGAGAAGAGCAAAGCTCCTCGCGTGCAACTGTTAGGTTCGGGTACTATCTTCCGTGAAGTTGAATTTGCCGCTGAACTGCTTAAAAACGATTGGGGCGTTGAAGCCGACTTATGGAGCTGCCCAAGTTTTACTGAGTTAGCGCGTGATGGTCAATCTTGTGAACGTTGGAACCGCTTACACCCAACCGAAACGGCTAAAACATCGCATGTGGCGAGTTGTTTAGACTCTGCGGTAGGCCCTGTGATTGCGTCAACCGATTACACTCGCGCATTTGCTGAACAAATTCGTGCTTACATTAAAGCACCGTATGTTGTATTAGGTACGGATGGTTTTGGTCGTTCAGATACGCGTGAGAACTTAAGACGCTTCTTTGAAGTCAATCGTTATCATGTTACCGTTGCCGCACTAAAGAGCTTAGCTGATTTAGGCCAGTTTGATGCCAACAAGGTTGATGTTGCTATCGCCAAATATGGTATAGCGACAGAAGTTAAAGCACCTTGGCTAATTTAACAAAAGGAAAGTTTATATGACTCAGTTATGTGAGATTAGAGTTCCCGATGTCGGCAATGTTGCCGAAATCGATGTAGTAGAAGTCTTAATTAAAGTCGGTGACACGGTAGAAGTAGAACAAACAGTCGCTACTCTGGAAACCGACAAAGCGAGTATGGATTTACCATCGAGTGCAAACGGTAGTGTTCAAGAAGTGTTTATTAAACCAGGCGACAAAGTCTCTGAAGGGACTCTGATAGCAACGGTATTAGTCAGTGATGCAGGCAGTGCGCCAGCAGCTCCTGCCCCTGTTGTAGCTGAAGCGCCTAAAGTAGAGCCAGTAGTTGAAAAAGCGCCTGAACCTGTGGTGAGCGCACCCGCTCCATCCGCACCAACTCCAGCCCCTGTAGCCGCCCCCGCTGTCATTATAGAAACAACTTCAACAGGTAAAGCACATGCCTCTCCTTCTATGCGTTTATTTGCGCGTGAACTAGGTGTTGATGTCAGCAAAATCACTTTAGGTACGGGTCGCAAAGGTCGTATCTTAAAAGATGATGTTAAGAGCTATGTCAAAAAAGCCCTCACAGAAGGGGTAGCCGTAGCAGGCACTGGTGCAGGTATTCCAAGCATACCCGCTGTAGATTTCTCGCCTTTCGGTGAAACCGAGTTATTAAAGCTCAGCAAGATTAAACGTTTAACAGGTCAAAACTTAAGTCGTGTTTGGTTAAACCTACCCTTAGTGACTTACCACGAAGAAGCTGATATTACCGAAATGGAAGCTTTCCGTAATAGCTTAAATGCCGAAAAGGTAAAAGGTGAAATCAAAATCACCGGCTTGATCTTCATCGTAAAAGCGTTGGTTGCCGCTATGCAGCAATTCCCTAACTTCAATTCGTCGTTATCACCAGATGGTGAAAGTCTAATTCTAAAGAAATACTACAACATCGGCATAGCAGTTGATACGCCGAACGGCTTGGTCGTTCCCGTACTCCGTAATGTGAATACCAAAAGCATTAATGAACTCACCTTAGAATTAGCTGAAAAGAGTGAAAAAGCCCGCTTAGGTAAGCTAATGCCCGCCGATATGCAAGGCGGTTGTCTGACTATATCTAGCTTAGGTGGTATTGGCGGCACGGCATTTACGCCTATTGTTAATGCACCTGAAGTGGCTATATTGGGCGTGACTCGCGCCAAAATGCAACCCGTATGGAACGGCAAAGAATTTATCCCGCGTTTAATGCTGCCTTTAGATTTAACTTACGATCATCGTGTAATTGATGGTGCCGAAGGTGCAAGATTTATGGCAACGGTTAAGCAATATTTAGGTGATATTCGCCGTCTGTTACTTTAAGCAAAGGATAAAAAACAATGAATGATACTGTTTTAAATGCAGAAGTATTAGTTCTGGGCGGTGGCCCAGGTGGTTACAGCGCCGCATTCCGCGCCGCTGATTTAGGTAAACAAGTGACTATTATTGAACGTTACCCAGTTTTAGGTGGCGTGTGTCTTAATGTCGGCTGTATTCCGTCAAAAGCTTTATTACATTCGGCTCAAATCATCCATGAAGTCGATGAATTTGAAGAGCATGGCGTCACTTATGGTAAACCTAGCATTGATATTGATAAGATCAGAGCATGGAAAGAAAGCATCACTAAAACGCTAAATACTGGCTTGAGTGGACTTGCTAAGCAAAGAAATGTAACGGTCGTGCAAGGTCTGGGTAAATTTACCTCAACCAATACGGTTGAAGTCGAAACCCCAGAAGGCAACAAAACTATTCGTTTTGATCAAGCGATTATTGCGGCTGGCTCACGCCCAACTAAAATCCCTGTATTTCCACATGATGATCCACGGTTATGGGATTCTACGGATGCCCTACAAATTGCAGAGATTCCTAAAAAGCTGTTGATTGTTGGTGGCGGTATTATTGGTCTAGAAATGGCAACGGTTTACCATGCGATGGGTTCTGAAATCAGCGTAGTAGAATTAATGGATCAAATCATTCCTGGCTGTGATAAAGACTTAGTCACCCCACTAGCTAGACGTATTAAAAAGCAATATAAGAATATTTGGCTAGAAACTAAAGTAACGGCTATTGAAGCTCAAACTGATGGTTTAAAAGTATCTTTTGAAGGTACTGGCGCACCTGAATCTGAACTATTCGATGCGGTATTAGTGGCGGTAGGCCGTAGACCAAATGGCTTATTAATTGGTGCAGATCAAGCGGGTATTACTGTTAATGAGCAAGGCTTTATTCCTGTTGATAAACAACAACGCACAAACGTTAGCAATATCTTTGCTATTGGCGACATCGTTGGCAACCCTATGTTGGCGCATAAAGCCGTTCATGAAGGTAAAGTAGCGGCAGAAGTCATTGCGGGTCATAAAGCTCATTTTGACGCCTTAACGATCCCTTCAGTAGCCTATACCGATCCAGAAATTAGCTGGATGGGTCTTACAGAGAATCAAGCTAAACAACAAGGTATTGAATACGATAAAGCTGTATTCCCTTGGGCGGCTAGTGGTCGCTCTTTATGTATAGGGCGTAAAGAAGGTTTGACTAAAATCATCTGTGAAAAAGAAACAGGTAGAATTTTGGGTGCTGGCATGACGGGTACGAATGCAGGCGAGTTGATTTCTGAAGCTGTATTAGCCCTAGAAATGGGTGCAGATGCTGAAGATATCAGCTTAACGATTCACCCACATCCCACTTTAGCGGAAACTTTTGGCTTTGCGGCTGAAATGATCACCGGCACTATTACTGATTTATATATTAAGAAGTAATCTCTCTTTAAGCCAAGGCGTGTTTATCCGCCTTGGCTATCTCTGTTTTGTCTCATCACCAGAGTAAATAACTCTGATTCTACAAAGCCCTACGTAATTATTCAGTCCCTCCTCTTTGACAAAGAGGGGTTAGTGGATATTTATAAGTCGGGATTTTGATAATCCGTGTTTGAAATTAGATTACGTATTTTCAATCAGTTATCTAAATCACTTGGGAATATTTCTTAACGCACAAAGATGCTTTTTATTAGTTCAGAATATCCGCTTTTATAATCTGGGTATATAAACTCATATCTTAAAGCTTTTAAGCGTTGGTTATTACAGCGTTTATTTAACTGCGCCATAGAATCAAATACTTTGACTGTTGGTGGCTTACAACTCATTTGCTCAGCTAACCAAGATATAACCTCATACATGGAGGCCGGGCCATTATCACTGGCTAAATAGCATTGCTCTAGCGGCATTCCCACTAAGCTCTTTTCTAACAAATATGCTAACACACCCACACAATCAGCCTGGTGGATTCGATTTGTATAATAAGGTGGCTCTTGTTGAACCGCACTGCCCTGCCGAGCCATTCTTATTAAATATTCACGACCTGGGCCATAAATACCCGAAAAGCGCACCACAATATTTTTCAAATTTAACCTTGTTAATTGCTGTTCGGCTTGCCTGATAAATTGACTGGTAATATTATCAGGTTCGGCAACACTATTTTCATCAACCCATTCACCTTGAGTTTGCGCATACACGCTGGTGGATGAAACAAATAACCACTGCGGATTGGCATTGGCTGCTTTAAAACGACTTAATAAATTATTAAGCCCCAGCTCATACACAGCTTGATAACTGTCAGCATTACGCCCATCAGGTGAAACGATAAAATACACCACATCAAAATGAGTAGGTATCTCTTTAAGCTGATCTATTGAAGCTATATCAGCAGCAATATAATTAATGCTGGCTGACGATAATATTGGCGGTGTTCTTTTAAGTCCCGTCACTCGATGGCCTTTAGCAATTAACACCTCCGCCAACTGCAAACCAATTGAGCCACAACCCACAATTAAAATATTTGCCATGGCTTTACAATTGATTGATTAATTGGAGTTCTTGCGGATACGGCGACATGTAATAAGACTCTTCTATATAAATGTCTGGCGACTTACGAAAATGATGCTTAAGCAACGTGATTGGCACAATTAATGGGATTTCACCTTGACGGTAACGCTCGATAATCTCACACAGTTCTGCTTTGTCATCAGCCGCTAATTCTTTTTTCAAATAGCCCTGAATATGTTGTAAAACATTAACATGCTGACCACGATTAACTACCGATTTAAGCAATGGCATCAACAAAGCAATATATTGCTTAGCAACGTGTTGTACATTTTCTTTAGTAACCGTCGCTAACAATTGACCCATTTCTCGATAATCACCATGACTCATAATGATTAATTTATGCCGAGCATGAAAATGGGTTAACTTTTGCGGGGTAAGTTCCTCAGCCAGTAATTGTTTCCATCGATATAACACATATACTCGTTGGATAAAGTTTTCACGCAAACCAGGATCACCCAAACGCCCTTCTTCTTCTACTGGCAGTAAAGGATTATTACGCATCATTTCTTTAGCATAAATCCCAAAACCTTCTCTATTAGGCTGATGATTACCTGAAAAAACTTTAACGCGTTCCATACCACAACTAGGCGAATCCTTTTTTAAAATATAGCCACATAATTCGGTATGAGTATCTTTTAAACTCGCCGCATAATCGGTTAGTGGCACAGTAAAATTATGTTCTGGATCTTTAACACCGACACAGCGAATCTCATTATTTTGCTTAACCAAATGTATAGTAGGTCGCGGAACACCCAAACCGATGGCAACTTCTGGACAATAAGCTTTAAATTCAAAATACTGACTTAAAGTGCCGTTGATGTAAGCATCCCGTTTATGTGAACCATCAAACCGTACTAATTCTCCTAGTAAACAACTACTAATACCAATGGGGATTTTTTTCATGTTATTAATTATTTATGTCAAGTAAAAAAAGAAATACATTTGCATCTAAAAAAAGTGGGGTAGAAATTTAAAAGCATACTTATAACATCTTACTCAAAAAACCGCCCAAATATTAATGTTTTGTAATAACCATGAAATAAATTATTTGATACAATTAAATTGCATACTAAAATTTTACTTATATTTACCGGAGATCATAATGATATTTAAAAAATCCCTTTATTTACTGTTAATTTTCTACAGTTTTAATTCAAATGCTGATTTATTTACCATCACGGGTGGTGAAGAAGATTTAGGAACCAATTCGGATGGTTCAAAAAATAATGCCGTATCTTTACAACCACAAAGCTATAATAATTACAACGATGTAAAAAATGTTATTGATCAAGTTAATCAACCATCAAATCCATTCTATCAAATATTGAACACAAACAATTCCGCAAACGGTTCATCAATTATACCTGAAGGGGTAATAAACGGAAGTTTCTTAGGCTCCAGTGTCGACCTATCAGGTGCCTTGAATAGCCCAGCCTTACATCTAAGCTCCTCTCAATTAAACATAAATCAAACATTTAATGGTCAAACTCGATCAGAAAGCTTGAGTATGTTTAAAGAATGGGTAAAAAACAATGCAAGTTCATTATCTCAACAGGCGAATTCACAAACACCATTAAACCCAGTTGTTGGAACGCCTGCTGGTGCAGTTAATATGATGCAAAATGAAAACTCTCTTATGACATTGAACACTAGTTCCTCTACATTTTCAAATGGAAATGTTGGAAACAATGCCAATAGTGGCAACAATGAAAACAATACTGATAGTGGAAATGTAGCTTCAATATCTGCAAGATTTGGAAATTACAGCATAGAAAATAAACAAGCGCAATCCATTACTGTACCCTTAGGATACACAATTAACTTTGCTAATAAATATTCTTTAATATTTAATGTGCCTTTAACTTATGCAACCATTGCCAACATCCCTTCCTATAGTGCTTCTTTAGGTATTGGGTTAAAAGTACCCTTATCTAATATACTGGGCATGGAGCATAACTGGTCAGTTACCCCTATGGTTAGGGGTGGTGCTGTTGGTTCAGATAAAAATATCATTAGTACTAGCGCAATTTATTCAGGTGGTTTACTAAGTGAATATGATTTACCCTTTGCAAATGGTATTTTAGGGTTTAAAAATATGTATTCTTATTTCGTAACTACATCTATTACCCAATATCTCGATTTAAAAATTAACAATGTCAGAACCAGTATTCCTGATATAAATAACTCTATATTTAGAAACGCCTTATATTATTCAAGTTATTTTGATACGCAAATTTTAGACCGTAAATTATCAGGTACTATATTTTTCGCTGATACACGATATACAGGCAGTGCTATTTATTCGGATTATCAAGAAGAAGTTGGCATTACACTCGGCTTAAGCCCAAAAATCAAAGCTGACTCTACTAATAGCTTTTTACGCAGACAACTTGACGCTCAGGATTTTAATCTTGGAATTTCATACATTACAGGCAGATCTTTTGATGGTATTACTGCCAACTTTGGCTTAAACTTCTAATCTCAATCTTGGATTCAAGTATTTTCCAGTTGCTTTATACTTGAATCCAAAAATTATTCTAAAAAGTTTTATCATTTTTTTGAAACCTTATAAATCCGTATTCTGTTAAGCTACTCATAAACTAATTTAAACTAATTCAATTTTCTTTATGATTAGCGATGCGATCACAATTTAACTCATTGGTATTCACTTTTTCTCTTCAACTTAACTTTCCTCATTAACTTCTTCAATCACGATAGCTTTGGATTGTCCTGCTGTGGTTTGATCTTCTGTTAATGAATCAACTTTAACCACTCTAATCTTACGTGTAGTAGGGATCATCATTTTAGTAAACTTACGATTTTTAAACCAGACAGCCAATCTAAATCCCAGCAATAAAGCCAGGATGATTAAATAAAACAAAGGCTCCGCTAAATTACCTTTAAGCTGCCAGTAATAATGAATAATTACGGCTATTGAGGCTATGTAAATGGTGCGATGTAGCTTTTTCCAATTTTTACCTAGCAGCTTAACAATACGTTTAGGTGTAGTAAGTGCTAAGGCCAAAACAATCAGATAAGCTAAGAAACCAAACCAAATGTAAGAACTTTCAATAACATCAGTAAAAATCGTACCCCATACTAAACCTTGATCTAGCCACACATAGGCAATGACATGTAAACTGGCATAAAAAAAAGTATACAACCCCAATAGCTTTCGATATTGAGCCATGCCACGCCATTGAGTTATAGTTTGTAAGGGAGTGATTAACAGGGTAAGCCATAACAACCGTAAAGACCAGTCACCTAACCGTATGTGTAAAGCTTGGATAGGATCAGGCCCCAAATTATCGAAAATCATATCGATAACGATACCTAATAATGGCAATAAACAAATGCTAAAGCATAATGAATAGGGTTTTAAAAAACGCGTTAACATCAGAAAAAGTGACGCAAGTCCATGTTACTGTACAAAGCAGCGACTTCATCAGCATAACCATTAAATAATTCTGTTTTACGACGTGGGGTAAAAAATCCCGCTCCTAAAACACGCTCGCTGTTTTGACTCCACCTTGGATGCGGAACCTGCGGATTGACATTGGCATAAAAACCATAATCATTCGGTGCAGATTTACTCCATGTACTTAGCGGTGGTCTTTTAACTAATTCAATTTTTACGATCGCTTTAATACTTTTAAAGCCGTATTTCCAAGGCACCACTAATCGTAAAGGCGCCCCATTTTGTTTTGCTAAAGGCTCCCCATACATACCTGTCGCTAAAATACTTAACGGATGCATCGCTTCATCTATTCTAAGACCTTCAACATAAGGCCATTCCAATAGTCGATTATCTGCTTGATTCGGCATGTTCTTAGGATCAAACAACGTAGTAAATTGCACAAATTGCGCAGTCGATAAGGGTTGCACTTTCTTTAATAAATCAGCCAATGAAAAACCAATCCAAGGCACCACCATAGACCATGCTTCTACACAGCGAAACCGATATACATATTCCTGTAAGGTTTGCTGACTGATTAAATCTTCTAAATGATAAACACCAGGCTTTTCAACTTCACCTGTGATTTCAACTGACCAAGGATCAATGGGTAATACTTGGGCTAAACTAGTCGCGTCAGTTTTGTTATAGGTAAATTCGTAATAATTAGTATGGTTTTTAACTATATCATTGGAGGTAGCTGTTAAAAGCGTTTTAGGTTGATAACCTTTAGGCACGTTCTGCCATTTACTTTCTATTGCATCAGCAAAACACGAATAAATCCCAGAACCTGTTATACCCATAGCCAGCATGGCTTTTATAATCTGCCGACGCTGTTTAAAAATCGCTGGATCGGTAATCTCAGAACTAGGGATACATTTATTAGTCTTGATGATCATCGCTTCTTGCCTTTGGGAATCCAACCCAAAAGTTTTCTCAATTTAACCTCAGTGATAAACGCCAAAGAAAATAATTGGATGAAGTTATCAGCTTGAATAATATCTAAGCCTATATGCTCAGGAACTAGTTCTTTGCGGGTACCAAAGAGCCTATCCCAAAAAGAAAACACGATGCCATAGTTACTGTCATGTTCTGAACGTTTTTTAGAATGATGCGTTCTATGTAAAGAAGGGGTGATAAAAACGTTAGAGATTTTATCTTCGTTAGGGACTTGAATATTAGCGTGATGAAATAAGATAAAAAATAATTCTATTATTTCAATAGATAACACCAAATACGCATCAACTCCAATTACGACTACGAATACACATTTGTAAACTATCTCAATCAGTAAATCAAAAACATGAAACCGAAAGCCAGTCGACACATTAAAGCCTTTGTCACTGTGATGCACCTTATGAAAACGCCACAGATATTCAGATTTATGACTCACAAAATGCCATGCATAGATAGCTAAATCAAACAGCGCAAACGCTAACACCCACTTGATAGGCCCATTATCCAAGCCACTCAGTAAACCGTGTGAAGCAAATTGCTGAGCCACTAAAAACAGGGAAGAAGCCCGTAAAGTACTAAGAATTAAATTATTAACCAAGAACGCTGTCGTATTGGTAACAAATGATTCTTTAAAAATCTTGGCTGGAAACTCTCGAAACGGATGCCGTTTTTCCATCACCACTAACACAATAAAGGCGATAATAGCCAAGCCGAATAGAACTTCATTAAAATAAAGTCCACCATTACTTGATACTGTTGCAACTTCTGTACTGTTCATAACTGGGTATCGCTCTTATCAAGACAGAAGTTAAGTTACTTAGGACTGAGTGCTTCTAACAAAGCATTCAGTTCTTTGATTTCATTATTTGAATCAACTTGAAGCGTGATATCGTATTGCACACCTAGATAGTATATAACGCGGTGCTTCTTATCAAATAAGGGGGTAATTTTTAAGCGATTATGAAATAAAGTGCCATCTTTCTTATAATTTCTAAGCGTAACTTCTATACCCTCATGTTTTTTCATGGCCTCTGCTATAAGATATCTTGCTGGCTGCTCTCTATCATCACCTTGCAAAAAACGACAGTTATAACCGATAATATCTTCCTGACCATAGCCAGTTAAGCGCTCGAAAGCTTTATTAGCATAAACAATCGGCGCATCTTCTAAATCTGGATCAGCTAAGGTGACACCGTTAACACACTCATCTAAAATTGCTGATAGCACTTGTGGTATCAATCCGCTATCTTTTTCTACAATAAAAGGCATTTCTTACTCCAATTCTTACAATTTAGTCATAATGACTCTGTTCAAGATGTTCACGCGACCATCAAATTCTTAATATTTTCTACAGTATTCTCAGCACCATCTTCAATAGAGGCTCGAATCAACTTTTGAAAAGGCCTCATAAAGACCTCTATCTCCGACAACTCAAACCGAAAAGTTAACACGGTACAATCTGATTCATCAGTGACCTGTAAAAAATACTCATGTTTATAGGGTTCATCAATGCCCTTAAAGGTTAAATTAACCACAGGTTGATAATCAGTGATTTCAAACACCGACTCCACTAAAGCACCTTGATCAGCTCTCACTTGTTTTGTTTTAGCACCTATAAAAAGTTGCTGACCATCTAAAGGCTCTAGCTCAACCACCTCAGGCGCCCATTTTGGATAATTCTCGTAAAATCGCTCACCAATAAAAGCAAACACTTCAGCGATAGAACGATTAATTTTTATTGAAGCTTCACCCGAAATAGGTGAAGATGCATCAAAAGGAAACTTAATTTGCACTACGGTACCTCTCCTAGTTGAGGGTAACTCAACTTAAATTCGCCTTAATAAGACTGACAGTTCTGTTGCAGGCTCTGACGATTATAATTTTTAAAATCTAGTCTAAGATAAATTTAACCTCGCTCACACTTTAACTCAAATTCCTAAACTAGCAAGATTAATATTCACCCTCGAACACTTACATCAACATTATCAATCAATAATATTCTCAAATAGTTAATCGTTACAATTGAATTTGACTCTTTTAAAATTTATGGAAAATTAAAACTTGATTTAATTTTTGAATACAGTTCAGTGGTACTTTCTTATGACTTTAAAAATATTTTTTTATATGCTGTTTATGTCTCTTAGCGGCAACAGCCAAGCAGATACTTTACCTAAGAAACTATTACCACCCTGTCAAAAGATCCCTAACTGTTTGAGCAGTGAAACCTTAGAAGGTAAACAATTCATTCAGCCGTTTAAAATTAAGGGCGAATCAAACAAAGCTTGGTCGAGTTTAAAAGCAGCTTTAAATCAACAAAACCGTGTTGTTATTACTCATGAGAGTGCTGATAATATTCACGCTGAAGTCACCAGTATGATCTTTAAATTTGTAGATGATGTTGACTTTTGCCTTGACAAAGAAAACAATGCCATACATATTCGCTCAGCCTCACGTACGGATCATCTTGATTTTGGTATCAATCATAAACGTATAGAAGCGCTACGTGCTCAACTCCAAAAAGCCAATCTTATCAGCTAAAAATTAAGATAAAAGCTAATCAATAAACTAATTTAATGCCCACCTACAACAACTCTGTCTTTATTTTTCGGCGTGATTTACGTTTGGATGACAACACCGGGCTTAATGAAGCCTTAAAGCACTCTAAGCAAGTATTAGCCTGTTTTATATTTGACCCTAGGCAGATTGAAGCCCATGCCTATCAAAGTAAACCTGGTTTACAGTTTATGCTGGAGTCTATTAAAGATTTACAACAGCAGATGTTAAAGGTGGGCGCAGAATTAGGTTTGTATAACGATTTACCCTCGCCGGTTTTAAAACAACTCGTTAAAGAACATGCCATAGAAGCGGTGTTCATCAATCGGGATTACACGCCGTTTAGCCGACAACGTGATTATCAACTAGAGTTCGCTTGCAATGCCCTAGGTCTTAAACTGCATATTATTGCCGATGCCTTATTAACCGAACCTGAGCAAGCATTCAAACACGATCAAACTCCCTACAAGGTTTTTACCGCTTTTTACAATAATGCTAAACGCTTTCCAGTGCCATTACCTGAAGCCCTTGCTAAGCATAACTTTATCTTGCCAAAAAGTAATTTCAGATTAACCAACTTAGCGCTTCCTTTACCCGTATTAGATCAAGTCAAAATAAAAGGTGGTCGTCAACAAGCTTTGACTATTTTAGAAGACATCGACGCACAAGCTGATTACAGCACTACCCGAGATTTCCCAAACCTTAATAGTACGAGTAAATTATCCGCCCACTTAAAGTTTGGTACTTGTTCGGTCAGAGAAGCTTATTACGCGATTGTTAATACCCTAGGTTCCGAACATCCCATATTACGCCAACTGTATTGGCGAGACTTTTTTACTCATATTGCCTATCACTACCCACATGTATTTGGTCATGCCTTCTTAGAAAAGTTTGCGCATTTAAAATGGGAGAACAATCTTGAATATTTTAAAGCCTGGGCAGAAGGCAAAACAGGTTTTCCTATTGTAGATGCAGGCATGAGAGAACTAAATCAAACTGGATTTATGCATAATCGAGTCAGAATGATAGTCGCGTCTTTTTTAGTCAAAGACCTGCATATTAATTGGCGTTGGGGGGAACGGTATTTTGCGCAACATTTAATCGATTACGATCCTTGTGTTAATAATGGCAATTGGCAGTGGGCGGCCTCGACAGGGTGTGATGCCCAACCTTATTTTAGAATCTTTAACCCGTGGTTACAGCAACAAAAGTTTGATGCCGACTGTGAGTATATATACCGCTGGCTCCCTGAACTTAAAGGATATTCAGCAAAAACTATTCATCATTGGGATAAGCAACATCAAGCGGGGGACTATCCCGCGCCTATTGTTGATCATAGCATTGAAAGTCAATTGACTAAGGCTTGGTATAAAGAAGCTATAGAAAACTATGCCATCACAGATTAATTTTAATGCAGATGAAATGGGAATGAGAAAAATTAGCTAAGACACTAAAAAACAATCTATTTATTCGTCAAAAAGGTTGAGAATGCTGCTTGAGACAATGGTACTATGACTACAAATTTTGGTCGGTATCTTTGCGAATTAATAAGATTTAGAGAGGAAACGATTGAAATTAAGGTTCATAAACTTTTAAGTTTTGAGATAAGTGAGAATCAAATGAAAATTAGCTTAGATAAAACTTTTATTGATGAAATTGCGAGCTTATCAAATGTTGTTTTTTTTGAGTCCCCCCCGCTTATTGGAAAGTCAGAGACGCATTACAATCGGCTAAATTTAACAAGAATGGGGCTCGACTGCTCTGGGAAAATAATAATGATGTTTTAACAGGAGTACCCAAATATTTTTATGATCTGGATAATGCGCTAAATACTAAAACAAAAACAGAAGGTGTTTTTAAAGCAGTAACAGATTTATTAGATACTGCATTAGGTGGTGAATTTGTTTTTAAAGGTGATAATTTAAGCTTTAAAGATAATAAATCTGGACGAGAAATATCAAAAAACCTGGTATCTTTTGGTATGACAAATCTAGGTATGATTCAAGCTTTATTAAAACATAATGTGATTACAAAAGGGTCTTTCGTCTTTATTGATGAGCCGGAAACCAATTTACACACAGATTGGCAAGTTATATTAATGCAGGTACTATTGATATTAGCGCAGGCAGGTGTAAACATTGTGATTACTACCCATAGCACTGATTTACTTAAAGCCTTGGAAGTTAATCTAAAGAAACAAGAAATTGACACAGAAGACTTCTTGTCAGTGCATTTTGTTGATTCTGATGGTTCATTATTTGAATTTGATTCTAAAGACTCAAATCAACAGTTGATTGAAGCACGAGGGTTATTAAACTCCACGTACGAGAAGCTGTACTTTATTGATTTATAACATGATGTTTGATAAAAACCCGTATTTACAAATTATTAAACATGCTCCTTGCTCTGAAGGAAAGCTTGAACGCTCTACTTTAAAAGCTTTTAAAATAGATGATGACGATGACATCGCTAAAGCTCTCGGTTTTCATGCTGGAATGGTTAATAAAGTAGATTACTTTTTAACTAATACAAACGATGTTCAATTAATAGAACTAACCGATTTAAAAGAATGTGTGCAAAATTGTCATGCTTATATTGATACAGAAATTCGACAACTACAAGCTTTTAAAGGTGAAGCCCCTACTAAGCGGGAAGAACGCGACAGGCTACCCACTTAAAGCGGGACAAAATAAGCGCTCGTTGGCAAAATCCTGTATTATGCGACAATGATTAAAAAAACAAAATAACCCAAGAAATACGCGCAACGAGCAGACTAATTTTCACTGAAATAGCCCATCATGGCA
>CAIQNQ010000110.1 GCA_903873165.1 uncultured Methylococcaceae bacterium
CTAGCAGGTTTTTATCAAATTGCTTTAGATCAAAATCAACCCTATCAACTGATTAGACTTGATTTAGATAAATCGATCCATTGCTTTGCGGAAATAAGTGGTGGTAAGCACCGTTGCAATATTCGCTTTATGGAAGTAAGTCCAGATAACAAATCACCTGTGCAATGTGTTAAAGATATCCCATTCACCTTAACGCGGTGTTTATTCTAATGCCATCTTCTAATAAACCTCTGACAGTAAAATGTCCTACCTGTAAAAGCCTTGTAGATTGGATACCAGAAAGCAAATTTAAACCTTTTTGCTGTGATAGATGCCGTTTAATCGATTTAGGAGAATGGATATTTGAAGAAAAAAGAATTCCAGGTGAATCAATAGAATTAGACTTCAGTGATGAAAATGACTTTTTCTATCAATAAATAATAAAGGTAATATAACATGTGTCTCGCCTTACCTATGCAAATTACTAAAATAGTCGATAATATGGCTCAATGCACAACGCATGGTGTTATGAGAGAAGTCAGTTTATCTTTGCTGCAAGATGAACAAATCAATATGGGCGATTATGTGTTAATTCACGTTGGTTATGCGTTACAAAAAATCACTCCCGCCGAAGCCTTATCTACTTGGGAATTAATTGACCAAATGCAAGCCTTACCTGACTAATATGCATGAATTGTCTTTATGCGAAGATCTGCTTAATCAAGTGATGCAGATCGCAAAACAAAATCAAGCTGAATACGTAGAGTCAATTACCCTTGATATTGGACCTTTAGCAGGAGTTGAGCGTCTTCTAATAGAAAACGCTTTCTCAATACTTAAAATTGATACAGTAGCTAAGAACGCAAAACTTATTATTCAAACTCCACCTATCATTGTTGAATGTGTTGTTTGTGGTCAACAATCAACTGTTTCAGCAAATAATTTGGTTTGTCTTGTGTGTCAAAGTAATGAAACTCAATTAGTTCATGGTGATGAATTGATCCTGGTTAATTTAACCTTATTTACCGCTTCATAATAAAACTGAAGGTATACAATATGTGTAACACCTGTGGCTGTAATGTAACACCTGGTAATCAGTCTTTTATTCATGCTGAAAAACCTCAAAAGGGTTTAACCACTATTTCTGTTTTACAAAACTTACTGACGCATAATAACAATCAAGCTGAGCATAATCGTGCCCACTTTGACGCAGAAAGTGTGTTGGTTATTAATTTAATGTCCGCACCTGGTTCAGGTAAAACTTCTTTATTAGAAGCCACCATTAGAGCTTTAAAAGCTTCATTAAAAATAGCAGTTATTGAAGGTGATCTGGAGACTGAAAATGATGCCTTACGTATTCAAGCCCAAGGTGTACCTGCCTATCAAATAACCACTGGCACTGCCTGTCATTTAGATGCACATTTAATTCACAATGTCTTACACCATGTTTCACTTAAAGACCTTGATGTGTTATTTATTGAAAATGTCGGAAACTTAGTCTGCCCTGCCAGCTTTGATTTAGGCCATCATCGTAATGTGGTTTTATTATCAGTAACAGAAGGTGATGACAAACCTTCTAAATATCCCGTTATGTTTAAAGCAGCTGACTTAGTACTTGTTACCAAATCTGATTTATTACCTTATTTAGATGACTTTTCTGTCGATAATGCCAAAAATAATATTCATAATTTAGCGAGTCACGCTCCCATATTCACTGTGAGTACTAAAAATAACGCGGGTATGGATACATGGCTAACTTGGCTAGTTTCAGAAATAACTCTACATAGAGAACGTCTGCTTAAACATGAAACACTAAAACCAAAAGTTCAATTGGATGGCAGCTTACTGCATAACCCTACAACTATAAAGCTGCATCCTGTTTTACACCCTAAACAATAATCACTATGGCTACTGATGCAAAACAGTTATTGAAACTTATTCATCAACTCCCAATAACAGAAACAATACGGGTAATTAATGTCTGTGGGGGTCATGAACGCTCAATTTCACAAGCAGGCTTGCGTAGCATATTACCTAAAAATATCGAATTAATCCCCGGCCCCGGCTGCCCTGTGTGTATCTGTCCTGAAGAAGATATTTACCATGCCATTCAAATAGCACTCAATGAAGAAGTTATATTACTAGCTTTTGGGGATTTATTTAAAGTACCTATTAATTCACCGATTAACGGCGTTAAAACCTTAGATCAAGCTAAAGCTAGAGGTGCAGAAATATTTCCTATCGCTTCACCTATTGACGCTGTCAACGTGGCAAAAAAAAATCCAGAACGCACGGTGGTATTTTTTGTCGCTGGCTTTGAAACAACTTGTGCCCCTGTGGCGGCAATGCTATCGGAAGACATCCCCAAAAACTTATTATTACTGATGAGTGGCCGACTAACTTGGCCAGCAGTCAAGCTGTTACTCGACTCTGATAAACCAAATTTTGATGCGCTGATTGCCCCAGGACATGTCGCCACTATTATGGGCGATGAGCAATGGCGTTTTGTCAGTAATGAACATCACATACCCACTGCGGTTGCTGGATTTACCAGCGAAAGCCTACTACGCGGACTCTATTCAGTATTACGTCAACATCTAGAAAAAAACATTTTTCTAGATAATTGTTATACTGAAGTAGTGCAAACTCATGGCAATTTAAAAGCCCAAAAATTACTAGCCAATGTATTTTCTATTGTTGATGCATCTTGGCGAGGCATAGGAATTATTCCCAAATCTGGCTACGAACTCACCGATCAATTGTCAGCACATAATGCTCGCCACCATTTCCCTGAATACGAAAATCAAGCACGCAAAAATGCTGGCAAAATGCCTCCAGGTTGTGATTGTGCCAAAGTTATCCTTGGTCAAATTAAACCCAATGAATGCGCATTGTATGGACATAGCTGTTCACCTAAAAGCCCCGTAGGACCTTGTATGGTTTCAGATGAAGGTGCCTGTAAAATTTGGTGGGACTCGGGTATTAGCGTAAACTAAAATGAGCGATCAGACGCTTAAAGCCTCGCACATTAAAATAAGCGGTAGAGTACAAGGTGTTGGCTATCGACCTTTTGTAAGTTCTTTAGCAGAACAATTACATATAGTTGGCTGGGTTCGTAACGATGGCAGTCAAGTTGAAATATGGACAGAAGGTACCTCAGAAAATCTGCAAGATTTTATCGCCAAATTATCAACTGCTGCACCCAAAATTGCCCACATTAAACATATTCAAATTGAATCAAGCTCGCCCCAACCCTATAAAGACTTTAATATTGTAGACAGTGTTAATAGTTCAATTACCTTTGCACAAATACCACCGGACTATAATATTTGTCAGGATTGTTTAATAGAACTCAACACACCTAGTAATAGAAGATTTCAATACCCCTTTATAAATTGCACTCAATGCGGTCCACGTTATACCCTTATTAAAAAACTACCCTATGACCGTGCATCCACCACTATGGTGGAATTTGAGATGTGTGAAAGCTGTAAAACTGAATATAAAAATCCTGTGGATCGACGCTTTCATGCGCAATCGTTATCATGTCCAAATTGCGGCCCTACATTAACTTTTCGTCAGGGTAATTTAAAAATCAATGACACGAATAAAGCTTTAAACGCGGCAATTAAAACCCTTAAAGCGGAGCAAATACTCGCTATAAAAGGCATCGGTGGCTATCATTTATGCTGTCTGGCAACGTCTGAAACAGCGGTCAATACCTTACGCCAAAAAAAGCACCGGCCCTCAAAACCCTTTGCAGTGATGTTAGTCAATCTTGAATCATCATTACAGCATTTTGCAAACCTTACCGCTAATGAACATCAGCTTTTAAATGCCGAGCATCGCCCTATAGTGCTTATAGAAAAAAACATACACTCAGATATTATTAATGCAGTAGCACCAAAGCTTAATGAAATTGGCTTTATGTTACCCCACTCACCGCTGCAACATTTATTGCTACAAGGTGTTAATCAACCACTTGTTATGACCTCAGCAAATATCAGTGGTGAAGCTATTTTATTTGCTAATATCCAAGTTGAATCAAAATTAGCTCATGTTGCAGATGCATTTTTACACCATAATTTAGACATATTAAGACCCGCAGAAGATTCGGTTTATCGCGTTATTAACGAGCACTTACAACCATTGCGTTTAGGGAGAGGGATTTCACCTATCGAATTAGACTTTCCGTTTTCATTACAGCATCCTATTGTTGCGTTAGGCGGACAGTTTAAAAATACCATTGCATTAGCCTGGGACAATCGAGTAGTAATTTCTCCACATATTGGTAACCTCAACTCACCAAGTAGCCTAGAAGTTTTCGAAAAGACTATCAGTGAGTTAAGCCAAGTCTATGGCATAACCCCACAAGAATATATCTGTGATGCGCATCCCGAATATAATTCACATCGATGGGCAAAAACCCATAAAGTCAAAGTTACCCAAGTATTTCATCACCATGCCCATGCTTCTGCGTTATATGCCGAACATGATTTGAATGAAGATATTTTAGCGTTCACATGGGATGGCATCGGTTATGGTGAAGATGGCACATTATGGGGGGGAGAAGGCTTAATGGGTAAACCAGGAAACTGGCAACGAGTCTCTTCAATAAAACCCTTTCATCTTATAGGGGGAGATAAAGCAACTACTGAACCATGGCGTAATGCCTTAAGTGTTTGTTGGGAAGCAGAAATGACCTGGGCTGACTGCCCTTTTGATGTCAGCTTAATGAAGCAAGTATGGTTAAAAAAAATTAATTGTCCTATAACAACTTCAATTGGGCGCTTATTCGATGTTGCTGCAGCATTAACTCATCTAGTCTATAAAGCTGATTTTGATGGTCATGCACCTATGTGGCTAGAATCTATTGCAAATCACCAAGTAGTTAGTGGAATAGATTTACCCTTAACTTATACAAAAAATGGATTATGGGAAAGTGATTGGTCACCCTTAATTACGATGTTGCTTAACTCAAAACTGAGTCCACAACACCGTTCTAGTTGTTTTCATAGCAGTCTAGCTATGATGCTGGTCAAACAGACACATCAAATCAATAAAATACAAAAAATTGATAAGATTGGCTTGTGTGGTGGAGTTTTTCAGAATCGCTTATTAACAGAACAAATAATAAAATTATTAACTGAACAAGGCTTTAGTGTTTTACTATCCAAGCAAATACCCAGCAATGATGCGGGCTTAAGTTATGGTCAAATTATTGAGGTAGGCAGTAGAAAAAACGGAAGTGATGGTAAGTTATAACGCTTACCATCGTCATTACACTTATTTAAACTTTACTCTTTTTTCTAGTTCTTCTTGAGAAAGATGGCGGACATCTTCACCTTTTATCATATAAACAATATGTTCACAGATATAACAAGCATGATCACCGATTCTCTCTAATGCACGTACTGTCCATAGCACATCTAAAGTACGAGTAATATTTCGAGGATCTTCCATCATTCTGGTGATCAACTGCCTAAGAATACTGTCGTATTCTCGGTCAACATTAATATCTAAAGCGGTGATGGCAGGCACATCATCTAATGTCATTCTTGCAAAAGCATCAAGAGCATCATGAAGCATACCCTTAACTAAAACAGCCATGTGATCTAACTCATAATGCGACAATTTATTTTCAGTACCAGCCAATTTAATAGCCATTTCAGCTATGCGTTCAGCTTTATCACCCACTCGTTCAATTTCGTGAATGATCTTAATGACGGTAATCAATAATCTTAAATCAAAAGCTGTTGGTTGTCTTAACGCTAAAATTTGTGTACATTCGTGGTCAATTTGAATTTCTAGCTCGTCAACTTCATTATCTTGTTTGATTACTTGCTCAGCAAGCTCCATATTACCCGTCGTATAGGCTTCAATGGCTAGTTCTATTTGACGTTCAACTAAACCGCCCATCATCAACACTTTATTGCGAATATCCTCTAATTCAACATTAAAACGTTCAGAAATATGATGTCCTATTTTAGTGTTTTCCATTGCATACCCCTAATTTAACCATACCTGCCGGTGATGTAATCTTCTGTTTGTTTTTTCACTGGATTTGTGAATAATTCGCTGGTTGTACTCATCTCAATTAATTCACCCATGTACATAAACGCAGTGTAATCAGATACACGAGCAGCTTGCTGCATATTATGTGTCACTATGACTATGGTATATTTTTCTTTAAGTTCGTTGATCAACTCTTCAACTTTTAAAGTTGAAATTGGATCTAAAGCCGAAGCTGGCTCATCAAGTAATAACACTTCTGGTTCAATAGCAATCGCTCTGGCAATCACTAATCGCTGTTGTTGACCACCTGACATACCTAAGGCATTATCATTAAGCCTATCTTTCATCTCGTCCCAAAGTGCAGCACCCCTTAATGATTTTTCAACCGTTTCTTCTAGAATTCTTTTATCATTAATGCCCTGTATTCTAAGGCCATAAGCAACATTTTCAAAAATTGATTTCGGAAACGGATTTGGCTTTTGGAAAACCATACCAACGCGCCTACGAAGAGCGGCAACATTGACCGATTTATCATAAATATTTTCATTATCCAATAATATTTGGCCTTCGATTCTGGCACTATCAACCAAATCATTCATACGATTGATGCATCTTAATAAAGTTGATTTACCACAACCACTGGGACCAATAAAAGCAGTAACTTTTTTCTTAGACATTTCCATATTAATACCATGTAATGCCTGTTTTCCACCATAAAATAAATTTAGGTCTTTAACAGTTATACAAGTTTCATTATATTGATTTTGATTACCTTTGTCGCGTAAAACTGAGCTCATATCGATAGCGTGTGTACGTAGTTGTTCTGACATTTAATTAACCTTCCAAGGCGCGATATTTTTCTCGCAAGTTATTTCTTATCACTATTGCCGCCAAATTAAGACCAACAATTACTAAAACCAACAATAATGCTGTTGCATAAACTAAAGGTCTAGCGGCTTCAACATTTGGACTTTGAAAACCAACGTCATAAATATGAAAGCCTAAATGCATAAATTTTCTATCTAAATGCAAAAATGGAAAATTGCCATCTAATGGCAATGTAGGTGCTAATTTAACTACCCCAACCAACATTAATGGTGCCACTTCACCCGCTGCTCTAGCAACTGCTAAAATTAATCCTGTCATCATAGCAGGGCTAGCCATTGGTAATACGGTTAACCATAAGGTTTCCAGTTTAGTCGCTCCTAAAGCCAAACTGCCTTCTCGAATTGAGCTTGGAATCCGGGCTAAACCTTCTTCAGTTGACACAATCACCACTGGCAAAGTCAATAAGGCTAAAGTGATAGAAGCCCATAACAAACCAGGTGTTCCATAAACTGGAGCAGGTGCTGATTCAGGAAAGAATATGCGATCAATATTTCCACCTAAAATATACACAAAAAACCCCAATCCAAATACCCCATAAACCACTGAAGGCACACCAGCTAAATTATTGACCGCGATTCTTATCAAGCGCGTAATAAAGCCTTGTTTGGCATATTCTCTTAAGTAAACCGCCGCAATAACACCAAAAGGAGTTACGATAACAGACATCATAAGTACCATCATGACAGTACCGAAAATTGCTGGAAAAATACCGCCCTCAGTATTGGCTTCTCGAGGATCTTCTGTTAAAAACTCAAAAACCTTAGAACCATAATGACTAATCTTATCAATAACAGACATTGAATTAGGCTGAAATACTCTAACTACCTTAGCTAAGGGAATTTTAACTTGAGTGCCATTTTCAGTTTCGGCTACTAAAACATCACGTCTAATCTTTAAGTATAAATCAGCTAATTGTGCTTGATATTGTTTATAGTCGACATCATAAGCAGATTTTTCCAACGCCAATTCTTCTTTAGCATTATCGTCTAAACGGTTTTCTAACTCTAACTTACGTTGTTTTAACCTGAGTCGCTCAAGATTATAATTAATAGCCCCAATTTCTTTCTTTTCTAAATGTGCAATTTCTTTAAAAATAGCTAAAGTTTCTTCTATCTTCGTTTGTAATATTGACCAAGCTTCAGAACCTGCAGCGATGGTTTTACCTGATTCTTTTATCTCAAGAACTCGACCGTAAAAATTCCCCCACTCTCGTCGCTCTACCACTATTAAATCATCAGGTTCACTTTCAGATTTAACATTACGTTTTTCTATCCATAAAAAATCTGTACCTGACACATCTCTATTACCTGATTTTATCAAGTATTGTATTAAAACATCCTCATTATCAGCCATTTTATGACCAGTCGACTTTGCCATTATGGCAGGAGTGACACTTGAATCGACCTGTTCTCCAATAATAACTTTTTCAGGCTTACCTTCCTCTTGATAAGTAAACTGCTTCACCTGCGAAGGCCAGAAATGTCCTACGCCTCTAGCTGTCACCAATCCCAAAATTCCTATAACCATTAGCATACAAATACTAACGGCCGCAGCATTAAGCCATATCCAAGGGGCTCCACTTTTGAACCATACTTTAATCATAATGAGCTATATTTTTCGCGTAAGCGCTGACGAATAATTTCAGCTAGAGTATTAAAAACAAAGGTAAATGTAAACAGTACAAGTGCGGCTAAAAACAAAACTCGATAATGGGTACTATCGACTGCTGATTCTGGCATCTCAACTGCTATATTTGCAGCTAGCGTTCTTAAACCTTGGAATATACTAATGTCCATGACTGGTGTATTACCTGTAGCCATCAGCACAATCATAGTCTCACCAACAGCACGCCCAAGCCCAATCATTACACCTGAAAATATACCAGGACTTGCAGTTAATAAGACAACCTTTGTCATTGTTTGCCAAGTCGTTGCGCCCAAAGCCAACGAACCCACAGTCAAATGTTTAGGTACGCTAAATATGGCATCTTCAGCAATTGAATAGATCGTTGGAATGACCGCAAAACCCATTGCGATACCAACCACTAGTGCATTTCTTTGATCGTAGCCTATTCCTAGTTCATTTTTAAACCAATCTCTTAAAGTACCACCAAATAAATAACCTTCCAATGGCACACTCACAGAAAATGAAATCCAGGCAGATACAATAATGACAGGAATTAAAATTGCCGATTCCCAGCCTTCTGGAATATTTTGCAAAATACTTTTAGGAAAAAATTGCCATAGATAAGCAAATAAGATAACACTAATAGGTACGAAAATAAATAAGGTAAATAACCCCGCTAAATGTTCTTCAATAATAGGGGCTAACCACAACCCAGCTAAGAAACCTAAGATAACTGTAGGCAGTGCCCCCATTAACTCGATGGTTGGTTTAACATATTGGCGCATTTTAGGCGTCATAAAATAAGCGGTATATATCGCTCCCATTAATGCAAGCGGCATAGCTACGAGCATTGCATAAAAAGCCGCTTTTAATGTACCAAAAACCAAAGGAGTTAAACTATATTTAGGCTCAAAATCACTATTAGCTGACGATGATTGCCAAATATAATCAGGTTTTGGATAGCTTTCATACCACACTTCTTCCCAAAGAGATTGAATAGATACTTCAGGATGTTTGTTGTCAACAGTCCATGAATTTAATTTGCCGTCAGCAGATTCTACCAAAACAGCATTTGCTCTAGGTGATAAGGCCGATGCAGTTGGAACACCAGATCCTAATGACTCTTTGATCATTTGTCTTTCAGAAGTTGAATGATAAATACCCATCGTATTATTGGCATCCACTGTTAAAAAACCTTTACGACGTTGTTCTGGATTTATCCCTAATACTGCTGAATCGGAGACTTTGAAAGCTCTAATCTTTTCTAACGTAAATTGATTATTCTGGTCTCTTACTTTACTCCACTGAGTGACTACTCCTGATGAATCACCCACCATAATTGATAAATCACCGTTTAAAAATGCGCTACTCGTTACAGAGGCGCCTTTAGATACGAGCATTTGTTCTTTAATTAGGATTGGTGTGCTTTTATCAATAATGTTGAAAAGAGCTAAATTGCCTTCATCCGTAATTAAGTATACGTTTTGCTCATCTTTATCGATCAAAATATTTTTAACCGACTGCGCATCAAAATTAATGACTGAGTCAGTGCGGGTTAACGTTGCTTCATCAGCAAACAATGATTGCTCTTTCTCAAAATGACTCAAGCGAATTTTACTACCACCCGGTGCATTACTCGAAGTTTTTGCTAAAATCGTACTTGATTTGTCACCAATTTTAACTGCAATTTTCTCTAATGCCGCACCCGTGTCATCAACAACTAAAGGATTTTCACCCATAGGATACGATAATGAAGGTGTAATCAATTTTACATTATTAGGATAGGTGACTTTATACTGATGTTTAACGACCACTGCTTTACCATCTGATAGTCCATAAATAACAGCACCTTCGCTGATTGGACTACCCTGAGAGAAACTAACTATCTGTGTATCCGCAGGTAATTTTACTGATTCAACAAGTATTGTTTTACCAGTTGCGACCGAGAAAAAAACAACTTTTCCATTGTCTGTAAAACGAGTTCCAACTTCATTTTGTTCTTCAATCTCTAATAATACGGTTTTGCCTAAATTTGACTCAGGTACAGTATATTGAGCAACAGGCTCAGCAGAAGCTGATATAAAAAGCGGATACACCACATAAAGCAAATAGAAAAAAATAAGCGCTATCGCAAATATAATTCCTAACCCTCCCGCAATAACACCATAACGTGCGATAGCATCTTTTATAAGCCGCCATTTTTCATGAGTACCACCCGATGATAATTGCAAGCCTGAATTTGATTGTGTTTGATTATTTATTTTAGACATGCAGTCATTCTAAAGTTGAAAAGTGTGACATTGTTTAATCGAACAGATAAAAACAAATATAAAACTTATATATTCGCCGCTTAACAAATATAGCCCATAATCAAATGGGCTATAAATTTTTTACTTAAATTGTTTTATAATTCCCGCAAAAAGACTTTAATAGTTAGTATTAATCTTTTTACTTAATTGTATTTAAAACTTTTTCTACAATTTTAGCCGGTAATGGAATATATCCATCTTTAATAACAACTTGTTGACCTGATTTAGACAATACCAGTTTAATAAACTCATTCTCTAAAGGTGCTAATGGCTGATTAGGTTTTTTATTAACATAAACGTATAAAAAGCGCGTCAGTGGATAGGTACCATTAAGCGCATTTTCTGTAGTGGCTTCAACAAAAGGCTGTCCATCTTTTTTTGCTAATGGAACCATTCGTATACCAGAAGTGGTGTACCCCATTCCAGAATAACCTACCCCATTGACAGACGAAGTAACTGATTGTACAACTGAAGCAGAGCCAGGCTGTTCATTCACATTACTTTTAAAATCGCCTTTACATAAGGCATGTTCTTTAAAGTAACCATACGTACCTGAAACTGAGTTTCTACCATATAACTGGATTGATTTTGCAGCCCACGCATCAACACCCGCGTCACCCCAAGTAGTAATATTTTTGGAGTTTCCACATTTCAAAGTAGTAGAGAAAATAGCATCAACCTGAGGAATAGTTAAGCCTTTAATTGGATTATCTTTATTAACCATTACTGCTAGAGCATCAATAGCAACTGGAATAGCAGTCGGTTTATAACCGTATTTATCTTCAAATGCTTCCAATTCATCATCTTTCATCTCACGACTCATTGGGCCAAGATTCGATGTACCTTCGGTTAATGCGGGTGGTGCTGTAGAAGAACCAGCTGCTTGAATTTGTACATTCACATTCGGATATTCACGATTAAATTCTTCTGCCCACAAAGTCATTAAATTAGCTAATGTATCTGATCCTACACTAGACAAATTTCCTGCTATACCACTTGCTTTTTGATAGGTAGGTAAAGCCGAATCGACTGATGGTACTGCGTTAACGGTTGCTGTTAAACAAGTTGAAGACACAAAGCCTATCGCAAGTAATAGCGACTTTGTTTTAAAAGAAAATATCATTAACGCTTCTCCGGTAATTTATTAGGGTACTATTATCTAATTTAAACATCTCAATAATATTAATATTATATGACAAGAATATGAAAGGAACTTAATAATGATCAATAAAGCCCCTCTATTCTATTCGTTATCACTTTAATTTAATAACTATTCAGATAATAATTTTGCATAAGTAATCGATATTAATGATGCACAACCTGACTCAAGTACTGACCAATCTTCAGGCATTCTTAATCTAACAAGCGTTGAGGTAGGTAATAATTTATTGGTGTCTGGCAAATTAACTGCACCTACGAAATTTATCAAAATATGTTCTAATTCAGGATTATGACCAACCAATAAAACTTTTTTTGACTGAATAGGACACTCGCTCAAAACCTCCTTAATGCGCTCGATACCTTCTTGATATAATCGCTTATCAATATTAAGTGATAACATATCAGCAACCTCACTCTGAATAATCTTAGCTGTAGACAATGCCCGAATAGCTGGTGAGCTTATTATATTATCAGGAATGATCTGTTCATTAACCATCCATTTTGCCAAGCACTGTAAATCATGTTTTCCTTTCTTTTTTAATGGCCTATCAAAATCATCAACAGCAAGATCTCGATCAGATTTTCCATGTCTAAGTAACCATAATTCTCTACTCATGAAATACTCCTTTTGTATTTAGATTTTTTCACTTAAACCTGACACAATAACGATTTATTATTACACTGTCATTAAATGTTAATACTGGATTAATACACTAATAATGATTTTATCTTATATGCCTAACTAAAATGCCCTTACAATTTGATTTTCCCCCAAACTTAAACGCCGAAAAGTTCATTAGTAAATTAGGAGGCAAAGTTAAAGTTGAGTTAGTATCTAAGCAATACATGTTAAAAACTTATTACGATAGTTTCGACTGGAGACTCTACAAAAGTGACATTACTAGTGAGTTTACTCGATCTAAAAACACCTCAACTTTTTCCCTAAAAAATCTAAAAAATAATCGTTTGATCACAAGCACCGATCTAACCGAAGTTCCTGCATTTAGCCATGAATTTGAATCTGAAGCAGTCAAAAATCATTTAACTCCATTACTAGACATTCGTGCTTTATTGCCTGTATGTAATTTGGACTATGAAAGTTTTCACTTAAATGTGCTAAATAAAGACAATAAAACCGTACTTCGTTTAGTAATTGAACAACAAGAACTGGTAAATAGTCAATTAACAATTATCCCTATTAAAGGTTACTCTAAGGCAAATGAAGAATTTGTATCTCTAATCATAACCGAATTTAATTTAGTCCCCACAATTCAACCTACTTTAGTTATTGCTTTAAAACTCCTAGGTCGCAAGCCTAACGATTACTCTTCTAAATTAAATATTTTATTAGACCCTTATATGAGGGCAGATATCGCCGTTAAACTTATCTACAGTTACCTATTAAAAGCGATTAAAGATAATGAACAAGGCACAATTGCCAATACCGACTCTGAATTTCTTCATGATTTTAGAGTCGCGATCCGGAGAACACGGTCTGGAATCAGTCAACTTAAAGGCTTATTACCAGACAACACCAATACCTATTTTGCTGAATTCTTTTCTTGGCTAGGTCAAATCACCAGTAATACTCGCGATTTAGATGTTTATTTATTAAACTTTGAAAGCTACAAAAATAGCCTACCTGAGACTATTAGAAATGATCTTGATCCACTTTATGATTTTCTTTTGATCAAACAAAAACAATCACAACAAGAACTCGCAATGAATTTACGCTCAATAGCGTATTTAACAAAAATATCTGAATGGGAGAAATTTCTTAAGGAACAAGCCCCCTCTGTTGTGATTCAAGCAAATGCTAAACTATCTATCTATCAACTAGCCAATCAAAGAATACTCAAAAGTTATAAACGAGTATTAAAACAAGGCAATGAAATTAATGATAATTCGCACAGTGAAGCTTTACATGACTTAAGAAAATCTTGTAAAAAACTACGATATTTACTTGAGTTTTTCCAAAGCTTGTACCCTGAAAATCAAATAAAAGTATTTATAAAAAGCTTAAAAGAACTGCAGGAAGTCTTGGGAAATTTCCAAGATTACGCTGTTCAAGAAAACGCCCTTAAAATATTTAGCATGGAGATGTTGAACAACAACACTAGTGCCAATACTCTTTTTGCCATTGAGTTTTTAATTCAAAATTTAGATAAAATGCGAAATGAGGCAAGAAATAGCTTCTCTGTAAAGTTTGATGAATTTAAAAATAAAGATAATCAAGAAGAGTTTGAAAAACTCCTTTCTAAAAAAATAAGATAACAATCACAAATAAACCTATTGGCTTGTTCAGCACAAATAAAAGAGGGTATCGGAAAATACCCTCTTAGATTCTTATGTTAACTTTTAAAGTATACTTAACTAAAATGGTAAATCTTATTTAGTTAATTTAGCACTCAACTGTGCCGACCATTGCCCAAAATAAGTACCAACAACAATTGAAATTGAAATAACTAACAAAGGATTATCCAAAGAAACACCCAATAAAACGTCTGGCGTTAATCTTTCAGGTGTTTGCAACAAATAAGCAAAAGTAGAAGAATAACCTAATACGCTAGCTGGAATAGTGGCTAATTGCGGGATATTTGCAGCCAAACACATTACCAACACTGCTACAGCAACTGTAACAGCTGCTAGAAACGGAAATCCTAATACTGCATCTGCAGGAATTTTTGTTAACAAAATAGCTGTTACCCAAGCCATAAATACCCCAAAAATACCACACACAATTGTATTAATTAACGCTTCCTTAGTTGCCCCTAAAAAGAAATAAGCTGCCCAAGCAATAGTCGCCGCCCAAATAAAGAAAAGACCACTCGCAGGTCCAACTGCTAAAAAGGTTGCAACTCCTGCCAAACCAGCAATACTTAAAGACAGTGCAGTTAATTTATCCATAGTAAATCTCCAAAAAATCACCTCATTATTATAATTTAATTAGATTTTACATTGAGGTGGGCCTATAAAATCTAACGAATTAAGTCCTGAAATCTCTTCAAATTGTTCTATGCTAACATATTATCTAGAATCATCATTATTATAAAACCAATCAACAATGCAAAAGTTGCCCAACGAGAACGCCCATTAGCATGAGTTTCGGGGATAATCTCTTCACTAATCACAAATAACATAGCGCCTGCGGCAAAGCCCATAGCGATAGGTAATACAGGTTGAAATACAGTGACCATAGTAATGCCCAACAAACCGCCGATAGGCTCTACTAAACCCGTCAACATCGCTATCCCCACTGCTTTCCATTTGTTATAACCTAAGCCTACCAAGGGTAAAGCCACCGCTAAACCTTCTGGGATATTTTGTAAACCAACCGCAATAGCTAACACCAAACCATTTTTTAATTCACCCGAACCAAAACTAACCCCGACTGACATACCCTCTGGAAAATTATGTAAGGTAATAGCAATGATAAATAACCAAACTTTCTTAAGTGAAGAAAGCTGCTCATCTGTAGATGCATCAAAATGAATATGCGGCAATTGTCGATCGGCATAGTGCAAAAATATTGCCCCTATAATCATGCCAATTGATACCACATAAATACCCTGCCCTGGCCATAAAAGATTGCCATAGCTTATACCTGGCACCAACAAGGAAAATGCAGTCGCCGCCAACATAACACCTGCGGCCGCACCCAATAAACTATTAAAAAAATTACGTGATATGTCTTTAAAAAACAAAGCAGGTAATGCGCCTAGGCCTGTCGCTAATCCTGCAATAATACTAGCAGTAAAACCTATTACGACGGTTTTACCAAAGAGTAGATACAACAAAACGAAAATAACTAATTGAGAGGCTAGAAATAAACCTATGACGGTGATTACCCGTTTAAAAGGCGGCATTAGCATAATGTCTTGATAATATTTACTGTCTTTAACCCGACCAACATTTACTTCTACAACATATTGCAATTTAGATAAAATTTGTGTTGTTATCGTCATCAGCCAATCACCTTCATATTCATGTTTGTTATGGGCTGGCATTATAGCCAAATACTATAGAAATGTATGGGTATTAAATCTTACTGGGTATTTGACTTATAAATTCACATATTTGTTCAGCACAAAATGGCCAGTTCAGTCTTTTTAAACTGTTTGGATGATATAAAACGGGGATATAGAGAGCGAACTCTACTTGATATTGCTCTTGTTCGGCAATATCAAGCTTTTCTACAGTCACTTTATTTTTATCTAGCTGACAAGACGCGATTATAGTTTCAGCCTCTTCACACAAATGACAGCCTGAAGTGCCTAAAAGTAATAAACTAAGCATATGTATCAGAATTAATGATGTAAGTGTGCAGCTAACCAACGCGCGGCAAAGTCTTCTGCAATACCTTTGCGTTTTGCATAATCTTGCAATTGATCTTTATCAATTTTACCGACATTAAAGTATTGTGAGTCTGGATGCGAGAAATACCAACCACTTACCGCAGAAGCGGGATACATCGCATAACTTTCTGTTAGTTCTATGCTGGTGTTAGCTGTAACATTAAGCAATTCAAATAATTTAGCTTTTTCAGTATGATCAGGGCAGGCGGGATAGCCAGGAGCTGGTCTAATACCTTTATAAGATTCATTAATTAACTCATCAGAGCTAAGCGCTTCATCTTCTGCATAACCCCAATAGTCTTTTCTAACCACCTCATGCATATATTCAGCAAAGGCCTCTGCTAATCTATCGGCCAAGGCCTTGAGCATTATTGAACTGTAATCATCAAGGTCATGTTCAAACTGCTGAAGCTTTTCTTCTATACCAATGCCGGTTGTGACTGCGAAGGCCCCAATATAATCGACCTTACCTGATTCTACAGGTGCAATAAAGTCAGCTAAACAATAGTTGGGGCGACCCGGTGCTTTAATGTTTTGTTGACGTAAATGATGCAAGGTTTCTAAGACTTGTTGACGCGCTTCATCGGTATAAACCACCACATCATCACCTAGACTATTGGCCGGATAAAAACCAATAACAGCACGAGCAGTTAACCATTGCTCAGCCACAATGTCTTTAAGCATGGCTTGTGCATCATTAAATAACTTTCTGGCTTCAATCCCAACCACCACATCATCTAGGATTTTAGGATAACTACCGGCCATTTCCCATGTTTGGAAAAAAGGTGTCCAATCTATGTAAGCCACTAATTTGTCTAAGGGTAAGTTATCAATCACTTTATTGCCTATAAAGGCTGGCTTTACAGGCTCATAACCGCCCCAATTAAACTTATTAGCCCGTGCATCCGCTAAAGAATGCTGCTTCGTTTTAGCTTCGCGACCTTTATGGCGCTCCCTGACTTCTTCATATTCTTCATGCACGCTTTTAATAAAGGCATCCATTAAATCAGCACTCAATAAGTTACTTGCCACACCCACACCACGCGAGGCATCTGTCACATAAATCGTAGCACCGTCATAATGCGGCTCAATTTTAACAGCGGTATGTGCACGCGAAGTGGTTGCACCCCCAATCATTAAGGGAATTTTAAAACCTTGACGTTGCATTTCTTTAGCAACAAATACCATCTCATCTAAAGAAGGTGTAATCAAACCGCTTAAACCAATGATATCGACATTTTCTAAACGCGCCGTTTGCAGAATCTTTTCTGCAGGCACCATCACGCCTAAATCAATTACTTCGTAATTGTTACACTGCAACACTACGGCGACGATATTTTTACCAATATCATGCACATCGCCTTTAACGGTAGCCATCAAGATTTTACCGTTGGTTTGTCTATCGCCCCCTGCTTTATCCGCTTCCATAAAGGGCATTAAGTACGCCACTGCTTTCTTCATCACTCGCGCAGATTTAACCACTTGTGGTAAGAACATTTTGCCAGCGCCAAACAAGTCACCGACCACGTTCATACCATCCATTAAAGCCCCTTCAATCACATGCAAAGGTCTTTCTGCTTCTAACCTCGCTTGTTCGGTGTCTTCATCAATGTAATCGGTGATACCCTTTACCAAAGCATGTTCTAAGCGTTTGCTAACCGACCATTCACGCCATTCTAAATTTTCTTGTTTAACTTCACTGCTACTGCCATCACCACGATATTTTTCAGCTAATTCTAAGAGCTTGTCAGTACCATTGCCGTCATGACGATTTAAGATAACGTATTCTACCGCATCGCGTAAATCTAAAGGAATATCTTCATAAATGGCTAACTGACCGGCATTAACAATACCCATTGATAATCCAGCTTTAATCGCATGGTATAAAAATACTGCATGTATCGCTTCCCGAACGGGGTTATTACCACGGAAGGAGAATGACACATTTGATACCCCGCCTGAAATTAAGGCATAGGGTAAAGTGCGCTTAATCTCACGAGTGGCTTCTATAAAATCTAAGCCATAGTTGTTATGTTCATCTATCCCAGTGGCTACCGCAAATATATTAGGATCGAAAATAATATCTTCTGGCGGGAAACCAACTTGTTCAGTAAGAATCTTATAAGCACGCTGACAAATTTCTATCTTTCTGGCTTTAGTGTCTGCCTGCCCTGCCTCATCAAATGCCATAACAATAACGGCAGCACCATAGCGATTCACTAATTTGGCATAATTAATAAAGGCAGCTTCACCTTCTTTAAGTGAAATAGAGTTTACAACGCCTTTACCTTGTATACATTTTAAGCCGGCTTCCAGAATATCCCATTTAGAAGAATCCAACATAACCGGGACTTTGGCTATATCAGGTTCAGCTGCTATTAACATTAAAAAACGCACCATGGCCTCTTTTGATTCCAACATGCCTTCATCCATGTTGATATCAATAATCTGCGCACCATTTTCAACTTGTTGCTTAGCAACATCTAAAGCCGTTTCAAAATCACCTTGTATAATTAAACGCTTAAAAGCGGCAGAACCCGTAACATTAGTACGCTCCCCTACATTTACAAATAGAGTTTCTGGTCCGATTATCATCGGCTCTAAGCCAGACAAACCACATTTCTTCTCCAAATCAGGAATCACACGCGGTTTGTGATGTTGAACCACATCGACAATCGCTTTAATGGTTGCAGGAGACGTTCCACAACACCCGCCAATGATATTTAAATAACCATTTTTAGCCCAATCAGCCAACTCTTCAGCCATTTGCTCGGGCGTTTCATCATACTCACCGAATTCATTCGGTAAACCGGCATTAGGATGGGCCGATACATGCGTGTCGGCAATGTTTGATAATTCTGCAATATATTGTCTAAGCTCTTTGGCACCCAAAGCACAATTAAAACCAAATGAAATAGGATTAGCATGTTTTAATGAATTCCAAAAAGCACCAACAGTTTGGCCTGATAACGTTCTGCCTGAAGCATCAGTAATAGTACCCGATATCATCACTGGCAATTTATGACCGATCTCTTCAAAAACTTCTTCTACCGCAAAAATTGCCGCTTTAGCATTGAGCGTATCAAAGACAGTTTCTATTAGGATAATATCTGCCCCACCCTCGATTAATCCTAAGGTCGCTTCTTTATAGGCCATAACAAGATCATCAAAGAATATATTACGAAAGCCAGGGTCGTTCACATCTGGAGACATAGATGCTGTACGAGCAGTAGGACCTAAAACACCGGCCACAAATCGAGGTTTTTTAGGTGTTTTAGCAGTAAATTCGTCCGCAGCTTGCCTTGCTACACGTGCGGCCGCCAAATTAAGCTCATAAGCCAACGCTTCCATTTGGTAATCAGCCATGGAAATACTGGTTGAGTTAAACGTGTTGGTTTCAACAATATCAGAGCCTGCTTCAAAATAGGCACTGTGTATCGCTTTAATAATGTCTGGCTGAGTAATGGACAATAAATCATTATTTCCTTTTAAATCAACTTCCCATTGCGCAAAGCGCTCACCTCTAAAATCTTTCTCTTCTAACTTGTAGCCTTGAATCATAGTGCCCATAGCACCGTCAAGAAATAAGATTTTTTGAGAGAGTTGTTGTATTAATAATTCTGTATTGCTCATTAATTTTGCCAAAATACGTAATATGATTCGAATATAATCGTTGCTTTAAATAGTGACTAACACTATTACTTTTTATTATAACTAGGAGTTAAGCATGTCCAAACAAACAATTACTGAAGTCTTTAAAAATGTTTTTTCTGCTTTTATTGGAGTGCAAAACGAAGAAAACCGAAAAAAAGCTTTTGAAAATGGCTCGCTTTCTACCTATATCATTGTAGGATTAATATTCACTGCCGCTTTTGTAATGACTATTATACTTTTGATATCTACTATTATATAAATGATAAGCTGTGGCTTTTAGGTAGACAATAAAAAGCTCAAGTTATACTTGAGCTTTTTATTCAAATCTACGTTCAGATACCTTAAGGTGCTTTAAAACTATTTTTGATACCTTGAAAAATATCTGTAACACCACTAAATAAATTATTAACAGTGTAACTCTCTTTAGTTAAAAATTTTAAACGAGCAACAGCAATAACGACAAAACCAATCACTGATGGAGATACCTCAAGGTAAAGCGATTTTAAAATACCTGCAAAACCTAAAAAGTCACCTTCATTTTTTCTATCTGCGCCTTGAATAGCTTCATAACCCGCACCACCTTCACTTGCTCTAATTGACTCTAAAATATAAATATTAAAGTTAACCAAAAGCAATTGCAATACGAAAAAACCTACCGCGCCAATTGCAACCCAAATTAATACATTATTTACCTTTGCTCTTACCGCAGTTTGATAAAACCAAAGTGCGACAAAAATCATTACCATACCGCTAATCATAAGTTATACCCCTTTATGTTATTTTAATTTATTATATTTTTGTTAAGAAATAGTATAAAAATGGACATTTTAAAATCATTTTAGAACCTTCTTTTTCAACTATATTACAGCTTTCATACTTCTCTTGTCCTGGCGTTTTTTGTTTTTTTATATCACCATTTTCAACCGAATATTTTATGTCTATTTTCATTTCTTTCGTACGACCAACGGAATCAGTCGCAGTTTGCTTTAAAATCCCATCTGACTTAAAGTCCCATTCTATGGTAACAGGCTTCTGCTCACCATCTATTTTAGAAGCTTCAGCATAAAGCTTCCATTTACCCAGAATATCAGCATTACTTTTTAAGTCCACATCTGCATTAGCAGAAAAAGACAAAAAAATTGTGACTAACGGTACTATTTTAGCGTATTTTTTCATTATTATTCCTTCTTATTAATCAGCTATAAAAACAGAAAAGAAACTATACCACATTGATTCTCACGCAATAACAACTATAGTCAGGAATGTGTTTTTTTTAGAAAACTTTCCAATTCACTTACAATAAGCCTTGACATTAATGTTTCCTGAAGTATCATGCAACATCCGATTGCTATGAATATAGCGATTTACCAAAAATTATCTACGTAGGAGACAAATACATGGGATTTATTTTAGATCTAACTGAAACTTTAAAAACACCAGCTGGCATGGTTGGAGCTGTTGTAGTTGTTGGTGCTGTTTATGCATTATTGAAATGGGTATTTGCTGAGCATCCAGACGACGAAAAATAGTCGTAGTCAATCGGTTCTGGTTGTACATGAGGTCGCTATCAATCATTTATGAGGGTTAGCGGCCTTACTCTACAAAAATTCCACATAAAACTTTAAGCTATACTATAATTTACACATTTTCTTTAATGAAAATGTATAAATCATTCCTCAATCAAATCTTACGTCTTCAATCTAAAGAATCTCCTGCCACAGGCATCGGTTTATTTCGACTTCTTTATGGCATAGTCACCTTACAAGAAATTATTTTTCTCCTGTACTTTAACCATCTGATATTTGATCCTATCCCCTATATAGACATCGAATTCCCAATGATCCCCTTCTTCCTCTGCTTATGGGGAATCATCGCCAGTTTTGTTATTATTGGTTATCGTTATCAATTTTCTATCATCTGTAATTATCTATTCTGGATAATCTTTGTTAATTTTACGACCATGCAACGAGATTTTGATGGCGGGTTTGATACCTTCATGATTGGAGCAGGTTTTTTTCTACTCTTTATGCCGGGTGATCGAGCATTTTCAATTGATTCGCTCAGATATAAACTCAGCACGCCTTTTAAGCATTACAGCACCTATCCCAAAGCGACAGTTTCAAATTTAACTTACATACTTCCTGTCTTGATTTGCCTAGGTTTTTTATATTTCGATTCTGCCCTACATAAATTATTCGCAGAGCATTGGCGTAATGGCCTAGGCTCTTGGCTACCATCAACACAACCCTATTACGTTTCAGCACTGGATATGTCACCCTTATTGAACAACGAAATATTAGTCAAATGTATTGGCTATACGATTTTAGTCTTTCAATTTAGTTTTTTATTTTTCTTTGCAAAACGTCAATTACGCCCAATCTATTTATTCATTGGATTAGGCATGCATTTAGGTATTACCTTATCCCTAAACATATATCCATTTGGTTTAGGCATGATAATTTGCTACACACTATTAGTGCCATTTAGCTGGTGGCGCTATATTGGATCAGTAGTACAAGCCAAAACACCGCTTTTAACCGTCTTTTACGACCAACAGTGCCCTTTATGCAACCGTACAGTACTTACCATCAATCATTTCGACATTTTTAAGTGTATAGACTTTAAAAATGCCCAAGAAAATGCCCAACATTATTCAGAACTCGCACATTTAGATCCAAAAACATTATTAGAGGATCTCTATGCTATAGACGACCAGCATCAAGTCTACGCTGGTGTTGAAACTTACATTCAAATCCTGATTAAAATGCGTTATACGGCGCTAATAGGATTAATCTTAAGCCTACCCATTATCAAACAAATTGCGCTTAATAAATACCGTGTAATCGCAGATTCTCGCACGCGACTAAACTGTGACATTGACTGCCTAATAACGCCTAAATTAGAAGATAACACCTTATACCATAGCCTATTCGAGTGCTATGCGAACCAAAAACCCAAAGCATTTTCAAGAAAATTGGCCAAAGTCCTAATCGCTATTGTTGTTTTACAATTAAACAGCACCATCCACTATGGTTTATTTTATCGATTAAACCTGCCTATTAAAAATGCAGCCATCAGTGGCCTCATTGCGGAGGCAAGTAATACACTAATTATGGTCTCCTTAACCTTCTTAGGTATTACACCCCACGCGCTCTACGTACATGACCACTTTGCAGGGTATGATCATATTTTAGCGATCACCTACAAAGATAAAAATGGAGATGAACAATGGCTACCCTTTGTTAATGAACAGGGCAGACTATTAGCCCCCAACTGGGGACGAGTCCACTCAATGTGGGCCAATATTGCAGTAACACCCACGATCGACAACACTCGCCTGAAGAAATTTATCATGAAAGTCACGGCTTTCTGGGGAATTAAAGAAAACCTAAACATAAACGACACTATTTTTACGATTAAACTAAAAAAAATTGATGCACCTAGTTACTGGGTATTTGACCAATTACACCAAAATTTTTCTGCGCCATGGATTAACATTGGTACAGCTACTTGGAAAAACGATTTAATTCACATTGACTTACCTGATGATATTAATTCACTGTAAAAAATGTGAGTGGATTAAAAGACTTTTATTATTGCATCATCAATCTAGTCATGATATAAATTACACGTGCTTTTTTATACTGGCGCACAATAAAAATAATTTAAAACCCCTTTGGAGGATATATTTATGAAAAAAATATTAGCACTTTTAGCTATGGCGTTAATGATTGTTGGTTTATCTGGTTGTATGGATGATCCAGATGGTTCAAAACAAAAAGTTTCTAGCTCTATCTCTCTATAAGCTACAAATTCTGTAAGACAAAAAACCCAGCCTAGGCTGGGTTTTTTTATGCGTGATACTTAGTGTTTATTCACATCATAACGTAGCTACAAACTACAACACTACACTAAATGCCCCCACAGATCATACTCATCAGCTTCTTCAAACTCAACATTAACTAAATCACCCACTTTTAAATGCGTAGCACCATCTATGTAGACCTGACCATCAATTTCAGGTGCATCTGCTTTACGTCTTCCTACAGCACCTTCCTCAACGACTTCATCAATAAAAATAGTTTCAATACGCCCAACGAAACTTTGCAATCTATTCGCACTAATATCTGCTTGATGCGCCATAAACCGTGCTAAGCGCTCTTGCTTAAGCTCTTCAGGGACTAAATCAGGCAAATCATTTGCTACAGCACCTTTTACTGGGGAATACGCAAAACACCCTGCTCTATCCAATTGAGCTTCGGTCATAAAGTCTAATAATTCTTCAAACTCTTGCTCAGTCTCACCGGGGAAACCCACAATAAAAGTACTTCTTAATGTTATATCAGGGCAAATATCTCTCCAAGCCCGAATGCGTTCTAAATTATTTTGACTAGCCGCCGGCCGTTTCATTAACTTTAAAATACGACTATTAGCATGTTGAAAAGGAATATCTAAATAGGGTAATATTTTTCCAGCAGCCATTAAAGGGATAACCTCATCGACGTGTGGATACGGATAAACATAATGCATGCGCACCCAAATACCTAAATCACCTAATGCCTCTGCTAAATCATAGAATCGAGTTTTAACCGCTCTGCCACGCCAGTCTCTTTCTGCATACTTTAAATCCAAACCATACGCACTAGTATCTTGAGAAACCACTAACAACTCTTTTACACCCGCATTTGCCAATCTTTCCGCTTCCAATAACACATCATCAACAGGTCTACTGACTAAATCTCCACGCATCGATGGAATAATGCAGAAAGTACAACGGTGATTACAGCCTTCAGAAATCTTAAGATAAGCATAATGATTTGGGGTCAACTTAACCCCCTGTGGCGGCAATAAACTCGTAAATGGATCATGACGGGGCGGTAAAAACTCATGTACCGACGCAACCACCTGCTCTATAGCATGCGCACCTGTTACCTTTAAAACTTGTGGATGACGCGCCCTAATTTCATCTTCTCTAGCACCTAAACAGCCGGTGACAATAACCCTACCGTTTTCAGCTAAAGCCTCACCTATACTATCTAATGACTCCTCAACTGCTGCATCAATAAATCCACAAGTATTAACAATCACCAAATCAGCATTTTTATATTGTGAAGAAACTTCATACCCCTCAGTACGTAATTGCGTCAAAATTCTTTCACTGTCCACTAATGCTTTTGGGCAACCCAAACTGATAAAACCAACGGTAGGAATTTTTGTCATAAATAAAAGTAATAAAAAAAAATCTAAAGTAGAGTTAGAAAACCCTAGTAATTAATCTGCTTGAAGTTGCTCTAATATAAATTCAATGTCTAGATGGCTAGCAACCATATCAGTGAACTTCAAAATTTGCTCTGCACGATAGGCAGCATAATCATATCCAGCATATAAAGGATTGATAGCCTTAAAATAATCCTGTCTGAATTTATTATCATCAAATACACCATGCACATGTGTACCCATATATTTCCCATTATCATAAAACAGTGGATGATTATTCATAGTTCCGCTATGAACCTCATAGCCTTTAATACCCGTATAAGAAAATAATTGATAATTACCACTGCTTAAAATTTTTGGACTTTGATAAATAACAATATCATCAATAAAATTTAAACCCTCTTCAATACACGCTTCATCGTGCTCTAAACCATCAGGATCATGTAGGGTTTTAGCAAACATCTGATACCCACCACAAACACCAAAAATCGGATTTTTAAAATGCTTTAACTCATGAAATAAGCCTTGTTTTTTTAACCACTGCAAATCCCTAATCACCGTCTTACTGCCCAGCAATAACACCATATCAAAATCATTTAAAGATCGGTAATTATCTATCAATTCAACGCTAATTTCTGGATCTGCCATTAACACATCGAGATCATTGTAATTACTTAAGCCAGGGTAAATAATAACGGCGATACGAATATTTACATTATCTAAGCGCTGATGATAATTACTTAAATATTGCGTATCTTCCATATCTATATTCAAAGCTTGATAAGGCAACACACCCAATACGGGCAGACCAAATCGATCCTGAATAATTTTTCTCCCTTCATCAAACAAACCAACATCACCATGAAACTTATTAATGACAACACCCATTAAATTACTGCGCATAACGGGATCCATTAATGCCATTGTCCCGTATATCGAAGCAAAAACACCACCTCTTTCAATATCAACCACCAAAATAATTTTTGTGTTGAATGTATTCGCGATATAGGTATTTGATAAATCTTGTTCTAATAAATTTAACTCAACAGGTGATCCTGCACCTTCAGTAATCACCAAATCATAATCTTGCTGTAACCGCGTAAATGCAGTGTGAACATGCGGCTTTAACTCATCTACACTTGCATAATATTCATGTACAGATTGTCTTTTATAAACGAGACCATTTACAATTACCTGAAATGAATCAGTGCCATGAGATTTAATTAAAATTGGATTGTTAAAATAACTTGGCTCAATGCGAGCAGCTTCCGCTTGAAAATATTGCGCCCTTGAAATTTCCCTGCCCTCTCGCGTAACAGCAGAGTTATTAGAGATATTTTGAGCCTTGAATGGTGCAACATTAATTTCTTTATCGGCGATAATCCGACACAAGGCCATCACTAAGCTACTTTTTCCTGCATCTGACCCTGTCCCAAAAATAGCTAATGGTTTCATATATTCCTTACTCAACACTAAATTAACGTAATACCCAAAACACTAAAAATGATGTAACTAGCAGGCATTCTATCAAAAGAAAGCCTTCATTTAAGATAAATCAATATGAATTGTCACAATTTGTTATATTCAAAAGCATATCAAAAATAATAGAGATTTAAATACTAGACAATTTTCATCGTCTTGTCATACGATTGTAATAGCATTGCCGAATAATAAAATTGTTTTCAATGACATAGACTGGAACAAAAATCTTCTCAAATATCGTATAACCCAATGATTGGATTAAAATTCCCCGAACTTAAACAACTTGACCGTATTTTAGAAAGCTTAAGTGACAAAGCCCAAATAACGGTACTCGACACCGTACAACACAAAAACATTCAGTTTCCGATTCACTGTATTAGTTTGGGTTCAACAGATCCCGAGGCTCCCGTACTCGCATTTTTTGGAGGAGTGCATGGTCTTGAAAAAATAGGCTCTGAAGTTATCTTATCGTACATGGAAACCATCACCCAATTACTCGACTGGGATGAAGAATTACATACTCGACTCACAAAATCACGCTTAATATTTGTACCCATTGTTAACCCTATTGGTGTTTACCTAGGCACCCGTTGCAATGGAAATGGGGTTGACCTGATGCGAAACGCACCTGTCGAAGCCATAGGAGATACAAAATTATATAGCGGACAGCAATACAGTAATCGACTCCCCTGGTTTAGAGGCGATGTATTAAACATGGAAACAGAATCCATGGCTATTTGCAACCTCGTGACTGAGCAATTATTTAAATCACCCTTATCCATTGCCCTGGATTTACACTCTGGGTTTGGCCTTAAAGACCGATTATGGTTTCCGTATGCTTCTCGCCGTACAGCCTTTCCATATATTGCTGAAACCCTAGCACTAAAAGAACTCTTCGACCGCTGTTACAAACATCATATCTATAAGATAGAACCTATGTGTTTAGAGTATCTTATTAGCGGCGATTTATGGGACTTTTTACTCGACAACTTTGTAGAGCAAAACACGGATACTAACAAGCTTTTCTTACCGTTAACCTTAGAAATGGGCTCATGGCTCTGGTTACGTAAAAACCCGTCACATTTATTTTCCAGACACGGTTTATTTCATCCCTTATTACCGCATCGCCAACAACGCGTATTCAGACGGCATTTCTTATTATTTGACTTCCTACACCGCAGCCTTTTATATCCCCAACCTTGGGCTTATTTAGCATCCGAACAAAAAACTGCATATACAATAAAAGCCGAAAATGTCTGGTACCAATAATAACATAGACCAAAACTGGCTCTTATTAAGAGGCTTAGCCAGAGAATCTGGACATTGGGGTGACTTTATCCCACATCTACAAAGTCACTTTCCTAACTCTAAAATATCAGTGCTTGACTTACCTGGCACCGGACAATTTCATCAAGAAAATAGCCCCAACAATATAAAAGCCATTACCGAAATAACCCGACAACGTGCACTTGAACGAGGCCTATTAGACCAACCCATTACATTATTTGCCGTTTCACTTGGCGGAATGGTCGCTTGGGAATGGCTGCATAGTTACCCTGATGATATTTGCGGCGGCACCCTTGTCAACACCAGTTTTGCCAATTTGAGTCCTTTTTATCAACGCTTAAAAGGGTCATGTTACCCACAATTTATAAGCTTACTCGGTAAAAAAGATCTACTTGAGAGAGAAAGAGTTGTCTTACAACTGGTCAGCAATAATCGTAACAATGACGAACCCATTAGCATTAAATGGGCAGACATTCAAACCCAAAGACCTATCACTCTTAAAAACTGCTTTCAGCAAATAATCGCAGCCGCTACTTTTAAACCGACCACAGCCCAACCCACTCACCCCATACTATTACTGAATAGCATTAAAGATAGACTGGTGTCAGCACACTGCTCAGAAGCCATTCAGCAACACTACCAACTCCCTATTCAGCAACACCCCTGGGCAGGACACGATTTAACCCTTGATGATCCACAATGGGTGATCCAGCAATTGCAGCAATGGACAGCTCATGTTACCCATAATTAATGTTAGAAATTACATTTAAAAAATAAAGTAAATATACTTTGACAATACCAACTATAGCCCTATAATACACACAGCTTGAAAATATGATTTACCCTCTGCTTACCGTTTCGAAGTTTCTCCTAGTAGTAGCTCGTCCTTGTTTCTTTAAGTAATTTCAACATTTCTTTGCTCTACCGGCCGTTAAAAGCCTTAATCTTAAATATATACAGGACTACAACATGTCAACAATTACTACTGGTACCGTTAAATGGTTTAACTCTGATAAAGGCTTCGGCTTTATCGAACAAGCATCAGGTCCAGATGTATTCGTACATTTTCAACAAATCAACAATTCAGGTGGTTACAAATCACTTGATGAAGGACAAAAAGTTTCTTTCAGCGTAACACAAGGCCAAAAAGGCCCACAAGCTGAAAACGTAACTGTTATCTAAACAAAAAATGTTTCAAGCCCTGTTATAAAATTTTATAATAAGGCTTGAACTTATTTGTAAAAGCTATATCTTATAGCTGGCAAACCATAAGGGGGCGACATGGCTTCGACGTGGGTAGCAAAACCTTAAGTGCATGTCGAGGACTGTACACCTCGTAAAACCTACAGAAAAAAAGTATTCGCAAATGACGAAAACTACTCAATGGCTCTAGCTGCTTAAACACAGCACCATTCCTTTGACCATCTGTGCTTATGCGGGTGGAGTTCAGCTTGCTGAACGCTCAGAGGTCATTTACATAAGATCGCACTGAAGTCTGTCCGGTATGGATGTGCTAAAACCTTACGGAATCGTTAATAACACTCTTGGCTCGTCGGGTGGTTGTTAACTAAATTAAAGAACGAGATAAACATGTAGACCTTATGGCAGAGTGCTTGCGGACGGGGGTTCAATTCCCCCCGCCTCCACCA
>CAIQNQ010000111.1 GCA_903873165.1 uncultured Methylococcaceae bacterium
ACCGCTTTTTCTATAGACTGCGTTAAAAAAGTATTCCATTTATCCCATTGAGCTTGCCATTGTTTTTGCTCTACTTCAGTCAATGGAGCCGCCACTTTTTTAGGATGAGCGTTAGAAGCAGTCGGCGCATTAAAAGCTAAACGCAATGCCACGGCATTTTCCTTAGCGGTTACCTCAGTAAATCGTAAGCTATTCAATAAGGTTAACACCTCACCGACCTGCTCTTCAGGTAAATACTCATGCAAAGTTTTTTCAATATCGCCGCGTGAAGCATTTAAATCTAACTTAAGACCAGAGAGCGCAGGCGCTACAAACTGAGTAATCAACTCTTGGATTTTAGGATCATTCAACTGCTGACCTTGGAGATCAGAGACGTTTACCTGAGTAACCGGTAAACTTAAAACAGTCTTATCTTTGTTAATGGTTGGTTTTTGCAGCGTCTCCAGATTCCCCTGCCAGTCAATCAATTTAAGACACTTTCCCCCCAAACTTGCACCGATCCGCGCTTGGACATGATTCTGCAATTTAATCTGTTGCTGCTGACCGGACACTTTTAAGTCAGATAATTTTAAATAACTACAACCTTTTTTATCACTCCAAACATCAGCGGTTTGCCCTTCCCCTTTATACAACTCATTAAGCACTTCTTTTCTGATTAGACTGTAGTCTAAGTCAATAGGTAGGGTAATTTGTCTGGCAAAGCTTAATGATGTAAACAGTAATAAACCTGTAAGCACTGCAGAAGTTGTGTATTTGTTCATTACTTTACCTGAATTAAAATATATACTAAATAACTTCAGCTAATCTCTTAACTCATTTACAAATAGCTTAACACGCTATGCGCTGAATCAAAATGGACATGACTCGCATTAACCCCCACCAATTGAATTAACTCATCACCGGTACTGATAGCCGATATTTTTGCCGGCATTGAATGCGAACCATCCCGGATTAATACCTCAGTATTTGCACCATCAGCCCAAATAGCGAACTGCCCTGCTTTATGAGTTGAAGCTAAGCCTAGTGCATTTTCTACTGCGTCTATTTTTAGAGCCTCAGTATTAGCTTTAGAATCAAATGTCGCCACACCATTAGCAGCAATTGCGGCAGTACCGACTGTTGCTCCTTTATGAACGACCGAGGTTAACACTATATTCTTTCCAGACACATCACTATAACTAATTGCATCACCCACATTCCAACCCTTTATACTGTCATAATGGCTTGCTGAGGGCGCACCATGCACATTCGCTGAAAAGTCTAACTTATCATGCTTTGCAGAAGTCGCATCAATATTGATATTTAATGTCCCTACAATCTTATTAAGTACATCTTTATCAGCCATAAACTGACTGGCGGTAATTGTTTTAGTAGGAGCCTTAGTTAAACTAATTGAACTGATATGACCATTAAGCAACTGAGTATGCAAATCTGCTAGATTAGTTAATACATTATCGCCTGAATCACTGACTGCTAAATGATAATTCCCTATTTTATTTAAGACCAACGCATCACGATGGACTTGAGTTGCAGATACTTTTAAATCTACCAGTGTTTTATCAGATTGAGTGATTGCTGTAATCTTAGCTAAAGTATCTTGTAATATATTTAAATTCGCAGCAATATTAGCGCTGGTATCAGATATCTTAAGTGAAGATACATGCTGGGTATCAAGCAATACTTTCGTAACATTTGCCGCTAAGACTCCCGAAATATTCAGTTTGTACGCACCATTATTTAACAAGGCTAAGGCTTTCGTATCATTAACTAACTGGGTTGCTGTAATATTTAA
>CAIQNQ010000112.1 GCA_903873165.1 uncultured Methylococcaceae bacterium
GATAACGCCGAGTTTGAACTGAATAAACCCGCTTTTAAAGGCGCTAGAATTTTAGTCGCTGGCGATAACTTTGGTTGTGGTTCTTCTCGTGAACACGCGCCTTGGGCGATTGCTGATTATGGCTTTAACACCATTATCTCAACCAGTTATGCGGATATCTTTTATAACAACTGTTTTAAAAATGGCATCTTAGCGATTCGCGTCAGCCAAGAAGAGTTAGATAAAGTGATGGCAGAAATCAGCGCTGACGAAGGCGTGCGCTTTACGGTTGATTTAGAAAATCAACAAGTCATTACGCCAGCGGGTAATGGTTTTACCTTTGAAATTGATCCATTCCGTAAAGGCAACTTGTTAAGTGGTTTAGATGATATTGGCTTAACACTGAAACACGTAGATAAAATTACAGCTTACGAAGTGACGCACAAGCAAAACTTCCCTTGGCTTTGGGCTTAATTTAATTAACGCTCACCTAGTACCCAAACAACACAGGCTTCGCCCACCATGTCCACAGCTCTAAGAACACTCCAACTGATGGACACCACCTTGCGTGATGGTGAGCAAACGCAGGGTGTTTCGTTTACCCCTACCGAAAAAGTAACCATCGCTAAGGCTTTGTTGCAGTCATTACGTGTGGATCGTATTGAAGTGGCATCGGCGCGGGTGTCTGAGGGTGAGAAAGAAGCCGTTACCAATATTAATCAATGGGCTAAGCAAGAAGGTTTTGATGGCTGCGTTGAGGTTTTAGGTTTTGTTGATCATACTAAAAGTGTCGACTGGATTTTAGAAACCGGTGGGCGGGTGATTAACTTGCTCACCAAAGGCAGTGAAAAACATTGCCGTGAGCAATTAGGCAAAACTTTAGCGGAACATACCGTTGATATTTTACAGACCGTTAACTATGCTCTAGAAAAAGGCTTAACCGTTAATGTGTATCTGGAAGATTGGTCGAACGGTTATCAAAATAGCCCTGAGTATGTCTATCAGCTGATGGATAACTTGCGTCAGATCGGTATTCATCATTTCATGTTGCCAGATACGTTAGGTGTGCTATCGCCTGATGAAGTGTTTAGTTACCTAAGTGACATGTGTCAGCGTTACCCAGAGGCACACTTTGATTTTCATCCGCATAATGATTATGGCTTAGCGACGGCTAATGTGATGGCGGCGGTGCGGGCGGGCGTGAGTGCGATTCATTGCACCGTTAATTGTTTAGGCGAACGGGCGGGTAATGCCTCTATTGCCGAAGTGGCGGTGGTGTTACGCGATAAAATGCAAATCCCCTTGTCGATCAATGAAAGCCATATCGTGCGCTTGAGTAATATGGTGGAGAATTTTTCTGGTAAACGCGTATCTGCCAATGCCCCGATTATTGGTGCTGACGTGTTTACGCAAACTGCAGGGATTCATGCGGATGGTGATCATAAAGGTGGCTTGTATAAAACTAAACTCGGCCCCGAACGTTTCTCTCGCACGCGCAGTTATGCGCTAGGCAAAATGAGCGGTAAAGCCTCATTAAAGAAAAACTTAGAGCAGTTAGAATTAGATCTGTCTGAAGAGAATCAAAAGAAAGTCTTAGAGCGCATCGTCAGTTTAGGGGATTCAAAACAGATTATCACCACGGATGATTTGCCGTTTATCATCGCCGATGTTTTAGAAAGTAAAAATTATCAGCACATTAAATTATTAAACTGCTCAATTACTAGCGGCTTAAATTTAGAATCAAC
>CAIQNQ010000113.1 GCA_903873165.1 uncultured Methylococcaceae bacterium
CACTTCTTCATCCTCAGAATTAAACCAAACAACCCAGATGTCAGACCTGATTATTTGGTTTGGTATATCAATCATAAACAGGCGCAACGTTATTTCTCTCAACATGCTGCAGGTGCAGCTTTACCGCATGTTACCCGCACAGCGCTTGAAAATTTACCCGTGCTAGTTCCCCCTATAGCGGTGCAAGAACAACTCGTTAAATTACACCATTGCCGATTAAAAGAAAAAGCCCTACTAGAAAAACTAATTGAAAAGAAAAAACAGCTGGTAGATAGCTTACTAGATAAAACATTAGAACAGTTCCAAGAGGATAAAACATGAGTACACAAATCAATCAGGATGAAATTAACAGCATTCTCTGGAAAGCCTGTGACACCTTTCGCGGCACTGTAGATGCCTCAGAGTATAAAAACTATATTCTGGTGATGCTGTTCGTAAAGTACATTTCTGATGTTTGGCAAGAGCACTACGAAACTCTAACAGAAAAGTTTGGCAATGATGAAGAGATGATCTTACGTCGAATGCAACGCGAGCGGTTTGTGCTGCCCAAAGGCTGTAACTTTCAAGAACTCTTCAACCAGCGTAACGAAGCCAATGTTGGCGAGATTATCAATATCGCCTTAGAACATATTGAAGAAATCAATAAGCAAAAGCTCTCTGGTGTATTTCGTAATATCGACTTTAACTCAGAAGCTAACTTAGGCCAGACCAAAGACCGCAACACCCGTTTAAAACATCTGTTAGATGACTTTAACGATAGCCGTTTAAATTTACGACCCTCTCGGGTGGGCAATCTGGATGTGATCGGTAATGCTTATGAATATCTAATTGCCCGCTTTGCCGCTGGCGCGGGTAAAAAAGCCGGGGAATTTTACACCCCCGCAGAAGTGTCAGAATTAATTGCCGAACTGGTTGACCCACAAGCAGGAGAGCGTATCTCTGACCCTGCGTGTGGCTCAGGCTCATTACTGATTAAATGCGGCAATCAACTATTAAAACGTGGCATCAAAGACTTTGCTTTATACGGTCAAGAAATTACCGGAGCCACTTGGGCATTGGCAAAAATGAACATGTTTTTGCACAGCATGGATAATGCCCGTATTGAATGGGGCGACACTATTAGAAATCCCAAGCTGATTGAAGACGATACCACCATGAAGTTTGAAGTGGTGGTGGCTAATCCTCCGTTCTCTCTGGATAAATGGGGTTATGAAGTGGCCAGTAATGATCCTTATCAACGCTTTCATCGTGGGTTACCGCCCCAATCTAAAGGCGATTATGCCTTTATCTTACACATGATAGAAACGACTACTCAAGATTCTGGCAGAGTCGGCGTGGTAGTACCTAATGGCGTGTTATTCCGAGGCGCTGCCGAAGGTAAAATACGCCAACAACTGATTGAAGAAAATTTACTGGATGCCGTCATTGGCTTACCAGCCAATTTGTTTTTTGGCACCGGTATCCCGGCGGCAGTGTTACTGTTCAAACGTAATAAAGCCGATAACAAGGTACTGTTTATTGATGCCAGTCGCGAGTATCAAAGCGACAAAAATCAGAACAGACTCAGACAAACTGATATTGATAAGATTCTCGCCACGTATCAAGCGAGAGCCTCTGTTGATAAATATGCCTATCTAGCAGACTTTACCGAACTTAAAGAAAATGACTTTAATCTTAATATTCCTCGTTATGTTGATACCTTCGAAGAAGAGCAAGAGATTGATATTAATGCGGTACAAGCGGAGATAGTTACCTTAGAAGCTGAGCTGGCTGACGTAAAACTAAAAATGGCGGCTTATATGAAGGAACTTGGCTATGAGGCATGACATACAGGTACTTCTTTTTATAAAATTGCAGGAGTTAGATTATGTTGCCTGAAGACTGGAAACTTACAACCCTAGGAAAAGTTTGTGAAGGACATTTGCAAACAGGCCCTTTCGGTAGTCAACTTCATGCGCATGAATATCAAGAAATAGGTGTAACAGTAGTTATGCCAAAAGATATTATAAATTGTCGAGTAGATGCTTTAAAAGCCGCGAAAATAACTATACAAAGAGCTGAAGATTTAAAGAAACATCAATTACTCGCTGGGGATCTATTGTTTAGTAGGAGGGGTGATGTAACCCGTTTTGCATTAATAGATGAAAAATCAGAAGGGAGTCTATGTGGAACCGGTTGTTTAAAAGCACGTCCATCTAAAAATCACAGTCCAATTTTTCTTAGCTATATTTTACAAAGAAATATGGTTAAAACATGGCTTGAACATAATGCAGTTGGGCAAACAATGCCTAATATGAATACAGCCATCTTAGCTGAGTTACCTTTAATTTCAGCATCATCAAGAGAAGAAGAAGATAAAATCGCACAGATTCTATCCACTTGGGACAAAGCTATGGATAAGTTCGAGGCGTTAATTATCGCTAAGCAAAAGCGTAAAAAAGCATTGATGCAACAGCTTTTGACTGGAAAAAAAAGATTTTCTAAATTTGGTCAAGAGTGGAAACAAATTAGACTAAAAAAGATTATTAATGAAGAGCGGTCTAGGAATAAAAATAGAGTCATTACCCGTGTTTTAAGCGTAACGAATCATAGTGGCTTTGTATTGCCAAAAGACCAGTTTTCAAGACGGGTAGCAAGCGATGATTTATCAAACTATAAAATAGTTCGTAAGAGTGAATTTGGCTACAACCCATCCCGAATTAATGTTGGGTCATTTGCTAGACTGGACGATTATGATCACGGCGTATTGAGTCCTATGTATATAATTTTCTCAATTAACGATAAACTTCTTGATAGCGATTTTTTTATTAATTGGATGAAGTCACATGAAGCAAAACAAAAAATAACTTCAAGTACTCAAGGTTCTGTAAGAGATTCAGTTGGTTTCGATGCACTCGGTTCTTTTCTAATTACTTTGCCGCCCATCGAGGAACAACAGAAAATCGCCATTATCCTCTCCACTGCCGATAAGGAAATAACCATACACCAAAATCAACTTGTAGCACTAAAGCAGCAGAAAAAATCCCTGATGCAGCAACTCCTAACGGGCAAAAAACGTGTTTTTTAAAGTAGGATCGTAATAAATGGCCTACGATAAACCTTGGAAAAGCTATCAAGAACAATTGGAGTTATTGAGTGACAGAGGGTTGATTGTCACCGATCAAGATACAGCATTACTTTATTTGGAGAGAATTGGGTACTATCGATTAAGTGGGTATCTGTACTCATTTAAAGAACGTAGCGGAGTTTGTTGTCCATTAGTTGATTGTAATGGAAAAAAATATAAAAAAGGAAACACCGACCGTATCGTCCAAGAAAACTTCAAGATTGGTGCAAGCTTTCATAATGCTATTGAGCTTTATGTTTTTGATAAAAAACTTCGACTACTTGTTTTAGATGCATTAGAGCGTATTGAGATAGCTTTACGCGTTGATATTTCCCACTTATTAGGAAAAAAAGATACGTTTGCTTATCTTCGGCCAGAGTTATTCTTCAAAGACTTTTCGCAAGAATACGATAATAAAACAGGGCTAACAAAACATCATCACTGGTTAGATAAACAGGCATCTTTAATTGCCCGATCGAAAGAAGATTTTATCAAACATAATAAAGCAAAGTATGGCTACCCTCTACCCATTTGGGTAGCTTGTGAAATTTGGGATTTTGGCACTCTATCCGCCTTATTTTCGGGCATGACTGAGATTGATCAAGACACAATAGCAAACAAATACTCTTTAAATAATGGTCGAATATTTGCTTCGTGGTTAAGAAGTTTAAACTATCTACGCAATGTTTGTGCGCATCACAGTCGGTTATGGAATCGTAACATCGTTGACCAACCTAAATTACCCAATATTGGAGCGCCTCACTGGGTTACTCCGTTTCTAGATAATTCACATCGATTAGCGCGTCCTTTTTTGTTACTTTGCATAATTAAACATCTTTTAACTGCTATTAATCCCAACTCAACGTGGAATGAAAGAGTAAAACAACATTTATTAGAGTTTCCAGATTTACAGCATCTAGGACTTAATCTTGCCAGTATGGGCGCTCCAGAGGATTGGGAGCAAAGATGGTAGGAGAGATTGCAAAATCAACAGACAATAAAAAACCCCTAAGCAATTTAACTGCAAAAGCAGTTCAACCGAGAGGGGCCGTGTTGGCAGCTATTATAGTTAAATTAAAGTGGCTGTCAAATCTAAATAAAACTATGGAGTTGTAATTTTTACAATCTCTTACAGAGTAAAAGATGACAAAAGCAATAGACAAAAAAGAGCCCCTAAGCAATAGACTG
>CAIQNQ010000114.1 GCA_903873165.1 uncultured Methylococcaceae bacterium
AGAAGCGGCTGGAGAGATTTAAATGGCAATTTTTATTAATGAAACAACCCGTATTATTGTGCAAGGCTTTACGGGAAAAATTGGTAGTTTTCATGCCCAAGACATGATTAATTACGGTTCAAAAGTAGTGGGCGGGGTAACACCTGGTAAAGGCGGTCAAACTCATTTAGGTTTACCTGTCTTTAATACCGTTAAAGAAGCCGTTAACCAAGTGGGCGCCGAAGCCAGTATTATTTTTGTGCCCCCTGCGTTTGCTGCAGATTCTATTATGGAAGCGGCAGATGCGGGTATTAAATACTGTGTATCGATTACCGATGGTATTCCTACTCAAGACATGATGACCGTAAAAAACTTTTTACGTCGCTTCCCCATTGAAGAAAGAATGATTTTAACGGGCCCTAATTGTGCGGGTACGATTAGTCCAGGTCGTTCTATGTTGGGGATTATGCCGGGTCATATATATATGCAAGGTAATGTCGGTATCGTCGGTCGTTCAGGGACTTTAGGCTATGAAGCGGCTGATCAAATGAAGCGCTTAGGTATTGGTATTTCCAGTTCTGTGGGTATTGGTGGTGATCCTATCAACGGAAGTTCACATCGTGATATTTTAGAACATTTTGAGAATGATCCAGAAACCAAAGTGGTGTTAATGATTGGTGAAATTGGTGGGCCACAAGAAGTTGAAGCCGGTATCTATGCGAAAGAACATATGACAAAACCAGTGATTGCTTATATTGCCGGCTTAACTGCACCCGAAGGTCGTCGTATGGGTCATGCTGGAGCAATTATTTCTTCTGCTGGAGAAGGTGCGGCAGAAAAAGTCGCAATCTTAAGAGAGTTAGGTGTGCATATCAGCCCAACGCCTTCAGCAATGGGTGAAACAGTTGCTGCAGTGTTAGCGACGTTGTAATCTGCTAAAGTTTGTAAGAATCAATTCTATTAGAGCAATCGGTTTGATTGCTCTAATAGATTGAACACATTTTAATTGCAAAGATTTTGATAGTTAAATAGGTTTACTTTTTAACCAAAGACGGATCTTCTTCAAACCAATGGTAAATAGCAGGTAGCATGACTAAGGTTAATAAAGTCGAAGTAATCAAGCCGCCAATTACCACAATGGCTAAGGGGCGTTGAACTTCTGAACCCGGGCCGGTGGCAAACAAAAACGGTATTAAACCTAATAAAGCCACTGTTGCGGTCATCATCACAGGTCTAAAACGTTGTGCACAACCTTGGCGAATCGCTTGTTGTTGGCTTAGGCCAGAATCTCTAAGCGTTCTGATATAAGACACTAATACCACGCCGTTTAACACGGCAATCCCCCATAAAGCAATAAAGCCCACTGACGCGGGTACAGAGAGATATTCACCGCTGATAAACAAGGCAAATACGCCCCCAATTGAAGCGAAAGGTAATACCAAAATAATTAAACTGGCAAAGCGTAGTGATTTAAACAGCATAAATAATAAAAAGAATATGGCGCCAATAGTAATGGGAATAATCACTTTGAGATGGCCGATAGCCCGTTCCATATTTTGAAACTGTCCACCCCATTCCAAATAATAGGCCTCTGGGAGTTTAACTTGGTTAGCCACCGCTTTTTGTAGTTCTGCTACAAAACTACCTAAATCGCGATCACGCACATTAATACCCACCACGATGCGACGTTTACCCATTTCTCGGCTGATTTGAGACGGGCCATCATTTAGGGTAATGTCCGCCAAGTCACCCAAAGGCACTCTGGCACCATTGGTAGAAGTCAATAAAATGGCATCAATGGCTTCGATACTATTACGGAAGTTTTCGGGTAAACGCACAGAGGCAGAAAATCTGCGCTCACCTTCATAAATTTCAGTGGCTATTTTGCCGCCGATGGCGGTCTCAATCACTTCATGAATATCAGCCGCATTAATGCCGTGTCTGGCAGTAGCCTGACGATTAACAGTGATGGATAAGTATTGTTGGCCAGTGAGTCGTTCTACGCGAATATCTTGAGCGCCTTGAATTGAGTTTGCTACTTGGGCGATTTGATTAGCGGTGGTTTTTAGGGACTCTAAATCATCACCAAATACTTTAATGGCTAAGTCAGAGCGCACCCCCGTGAGCATTTCATCCACCCGATCTGAAATCGGTTGCGCCATAACGATTTGTACGCCGGGTAGATGGGTGCTTAATTTGTCTCTGATTTCATCAGCAATTTGGTCTTGTGTCCAGCCTTCTGGCCACTCGTTTCTCGGTTTTAAACTGACAATTGGGGTGGAATCATTTTGACTTTGCGAGTCTGCAGGGCTTTCCCCACGTCCAATATTGGTCACCGCCAGACTGACGCCAGGAATGGTCATAATCAGGCGCATGGCCTCCATTTCCATCTTAATACCCTCTTGTAAAGAAATATTAGGCACGCGAGTAATAGCAGGCACAATTGAACCTTCCTTCATTTCTGGAATAAAGGCACTGCCTAGATAAGGGAGTATTATTAAGGCACTGGAGAATAACGCCGTCGCTACCAGTACCACGAGTTTACTTTTTGAAAGGGCTAAGTCCAGCAGTTTTAAGTAGGGTTTTTTAAGGAAAGTGATAATTTTAGTGTCATGTTCCCCTGAAGATTGCCCTTGTAATAAGAAAGAGCATAACACTGGGGTAAGGGTGAGCGATAAAAACAAAGAGATTAATAACGCAATGGCGATGGTATAGGCGAGGGGGGCAAACATCTTGCCTTCCATGCCTTCTAAAGTCATCAGGGGTAAAAATACTAAGACAATAATACTGACGCCAAAAATAACAGGGGTTGCCACTTCTTGTGCTGCGGCTAAAACTACTTTTATCCGACTGGTGGATTTGCCTTTTCGTCTTGTTAACACACTAAAGGCGTTTTCCACGACCACCACAGAACCATCGACAATAAGACCAATTGCAATAGCTAAGCCCCCTAAGGACATTAAATTAGCTGAAATGCCTAGTTGGTTCATGACGATAAACGTGATTAATGGGGTAATAATAAGCGTGCAGACCACAATAAGGCTGGAGCGAATATCACCCAGAAACAGCACTAAGGTAATGACAACGAGCACAATGCCTTCTAAAAGCACATGGGTTACGGTACCTAGCGCTGAGTCCACTAATTCACTACGATCATAATAAGGTACTATTTTTAAATCTTCGGGTAGCATATTTTTGTCATTGATTTCAGCGACGCGGGCTTTAATGCGACTTACCACTTCTTTGGCATTGCCACCGCGTAACATCATTACGATGCCGCCCACCGATTCGGTGTAACCATTTTTGAGTACTGCGCCAACCCGTTCTTCTGAACCAATTTTTACTTCTGCAACATCATGGATGTGCACAGGCACCGAGCGTTCTTCTTTTAAAACGATATTGCCGATGTCATTAATATCTCTAATCAGTCCGATACCCCGAATTAAATATTGCTCGGCATAATGGGGTAAGACACCGCCACCGCTATTGGCATTGTTGCGGGTGATAGCCATTAAAACGTCTTCAATCGTAATGTGATAATGCGCTAAACGATCAGGATGAATCAGGATTTGGTATTGTTTGTTATAGCCGCCTTGGGAGTTAATTTCTGCAACCCCGGCAATACCGCGTAATAAGGGTCGAACGACCCAGTCTTGTGTTTCTCTACGGCGCATGAGTTCGTCAACACTTAATGCACGCTGTCCATCATCATTGCGTTCAAGGGTGTATTGGTAAACTTCACCCAAACCAGTGGAAACGGGGCCTAAGGTGGGGTTAATTCCGTCAGGCATTCGATGACTGACTTCTGTTAAACGTTCCATGACCAACTGTCTGGCAAAATACACATCGGTATCGTCTGTGAATACTAGCGTAATTAAAGACAGACCATTTTTATTTAAAGAGCGCATTTCAGTTAAGTTGGGTAAGCCGGTCATGGCAATTTCCAACGGAACTGTGATGAAGCGTTCTACTTCTTCTGGGGATCGGCCTCTGGATTCGGTGGCAATTTGAACTTGCACATTGGTGACATCAGGAAAAGCATCGACAGATAAGTTTTTAAAGGCGTGTAAACCAAAAGCAATCATGCTAATGGCCAAAGCCAACATCAGTACACGGTTGTTTAAGCTGGCTTTGATTAACGCTTCAATCATAATGGTTAATTTGGTTTTTTGCTTTGTAATTCATTATTAAGATGGAAGCCACCTTCAATCACTACTTTGTCGCCTACTTGTAAGCCTTTAATAATAGGGCGCACGTTGTCATGGCGTGGCCCTAATTCAACTGGGGTCAGTTCAAATTCATTGTTTGCTAGGACTTTAAAGACATAATCACTGTTATTTAAACGGGTCACGGCTGAATCTGGCAAGATGCGTTCTTGGACGCCCTGTTTGCGAATGATTAAGTTCGCCAACATATTGGGTTTTAAATTGCGTTGAGGGTTGGGTAAATCCATGCGCACTGTTAAGGTGCGAGTGCTTGGATTAATCATATCCGCAACATAATTAAGCGTGCCTGTTAATTTTGCGTCAGGCAACGCTGCGATGCTGACTTCGGCTGCGTCACCTTCATGCGCCCAACTCGATTGCTGTTCTGGGAGTTCGGCGACTATCCATACATGGGATAAGTTGGCGATGGTAAATAAGGCATCAGCCGGCTGAATGACTTGCCCTACTGTGACATTACGCTCCACAATGGTGCCTTGAATGCTGGCCGTGATAGGCAACATAGAATGAATGATTTTGTGTTTGGATAGTTCACTAAGATCATTATTACTCATGCCTAAAGCACGTAGGTGGTCGGTGGCCGTGCGAAGATCTATTTTAGCTTCTTCAAGGGCCGCTGTTCTTTCTTGAATGTTTGCGGTGGCAATCACGCCATTGTCTAATAAGCGTTGTGCTCTATTAACAATCAGTTGTTTTAATTGAGCTTGAGAGGAGGTTTTTAAAAAGGCTGATTGGGCTTCGGCTAACTCATTGCTGTTAAGCATCGCAAGTTGTTCACCTTTATTGACGTCTTGGCCCAATAAGGCGGTGGTTTGAATGATACGCCCGGTGACTGAGGCGCCTATTCGAGCGACATGCTGTTGATCCAATTCGACCCGAGCCGGTATTCTAAATGATTCCTGTATTTGGCCTTCGCCAATGGTCATAATTTTAAGTTGTTTGGCTAAGGCTTCGTGTGCTTTGACTCGGGGATGCGCTTTGCCGAAACTTAAATCAGGTATTAGTAGCGTAAAACTGAACAACAATGCACCAAAAATGCTCATAATTAGGGTTACTTTAAGACAAGAAGTATTAATAATAAGTTATTTGCAAATTATATGCCACTGTTAATTAGTTTTAGAGGGTTGTAGTAGGTATAGTTATGATCTTTTAGCTATTTCATGCAAAGTATCGTCTTTATTTGCACTGCTTTTGGAACTGCCAAAGTAGTAATTAAAAACAGATGTCAATATAGAGGAAAGCACACCCAATATATAAAGGATGAAGTCTTTTACCATGCCTCGTTGTTCTTTTGATTCTTCTAAGTCAGCCTTAGCACTGGTAACAACATCAAAAGAATGACTCACATCATTATTAGCTGTTAACACTTTTTCCGGCTCATTCTTATTGACGTTTTGAAGATTTAATACAGCTGCATCATACTTTTGTTGTGCTAAATACAAATTCCTGACTTCTTTATTCGGGGTGTTAGCGATATGAATAAAATACCAAAACATCCAAAAAGTTAAAAGAACGGTAGCTAAAGCAATAATTGGTGCCGTATTTTTACCTAGCCAAGTGTCACTGGGCGGGAGCAGGGTGGTGCTATTGGCTTTGTCGGGTATTGGCTTAGGAGCTTGTGATGACAGAACTGCTGGTTTGTAACCATTCACACCCCCTAGCTTATAACGGCTGGCAAAGAGGGTGCAAGAAAACCAGCTCGGCGATTATTAATCACAGATTCTAAATAACGCCAAGGACACTGTTGACGTATTCGACAGGTTTCTATGACACTCGCAAG
>CAIQNQ010000115.1 GCA_903873165.1 uncultured Methylococcaceae bacterium
ACTTAAGCCACTGTGATCGCGAACAGGTGCAATATCCTGGGGCCATCATGCCGCATGGGGTTTTACTGATCTTAAGCCCAAGCGACTTTCGTATACAAGGTGCCAGTGCAAACACGCTCGCGTGGTTTGGTACTGACGTAACACAGCTATTGCAAGGCCAGCTAGACCTAATCGTAACTCCTGCCAACCAGCAGTTCTTAGAACAAAGTCTGGATCTCATCACCGAATCCCAGCCCCCACATTATCTAGGTAACTTTACGACTTTACAAAGCCATCATCGGTTTGATGTGTTCGCACACCGATCTAACACGGTATTGATAGTTGAATTTGAACCTACAAGCGCTACAGAAACAGAAAGCATCCAAACTACTCGCCTTATTGAGATTTCCGACGCTATCAACAAACTACACAAAGCTGAAACCTGGCAGGAAGGCATGGCAATTGGCGCTAGAGAATTAAAACGTCTAACGGGTTTCGATTCAGTAGTCGGGGCGCGTTTTCTGGATGATGGTTCCTTTCATGCCGTTGCGGAAGCCTGCGAGACCTATTTTCCTTCGGCGCTTGATAAACGTTTTCCCCGCTCCGACATTCCTGAGCCAGGGCGCCAACAAATGCGCTTAATGCTTATGCAGTATGCGTTCGATTTAGATTATGAACCCGTGCCCATCGTGTTTGCTGATCAAGCCCAGGATTCATTGCAGATTGACCTTGGCTTAGCGATGCTACGCAGCATATCACCCATGTGTCGACGCTTTTATAAAAATATGGGTGTACAGTCCCGAATGATCATCTCCTTAATAGATCAAGGAGAGTTGTGGGGCTTCTTTAGTTGTAAAAATTCGACACCTCGTCAGGTAAGTTACACTGACCGACTGGCTGTTACATTATTTGCCGAGTTATCAGGGCTTTTGTTAATTGAAAAAGAACGTGCAGAGCAGTTTAAAATCGCGCTGAAAATTAAGCACATCCTCACAGAAATAATTAATCAACTATCGGCTGCCGAAGCATTCTCGGTCGCCATAAATCAAGTACCCGAACAGCTACTTAACACGCTAGACGTGACGGGAGTTGCTTTGTGTTTAAATCACCACATTATCAGTGCCGGCGATACGCCAAAAGCAAACGTCATTCAAGCTCTAATTTTATGGCTGGAAACCCAGAACGAGTCCCTTTTTACTAGCGATAAACTGCCCACTTTATTCGAATCTACTGCCGATTCCTTAGCACAGGCGACTGGCTTGCTTGCCGCGCAATTAAAGAGACCAGGGCAATATTTGCTGTGTTTTCGGCCAGAAGCGGTACAAGAAGTCAACTGGGCAGGTGATCCTTTAAAGCAGATTAAGATTGACCCGATCAGCGGTGAAGAACGGTTGACACCACGCGGCTCTTTTGAAGTTTGGAAACAAGAAATGCACGGTGTGGCTCGACCTTGGCGAGCTTATGAGGTCGAGGCAATCAGCGATCTACAACAGACTATTATCCGTTTGCAGTATGCTAATAAACAACGTATCTTGCAGACCCGTTTAGCGCAAAGCAACATCGAACTCGAAGCATTTGCCTACATTGTTTCGCATGATCTTCAAGAACCCCTGCGAGGCATTAGTAATTTTACGCAGCTGTTAATGCAAAGTAACACTGAACAACTCGGGCCGCAGGAACACAAGTGGCTCAATACCATTTTGAACTTAAGTGGCAGAATGAGTGACCAAATTTACGCCCTACTGCAATATTCACGGGCCAGCCAAGAGGCAATGGCTGTGCAAGCCGTGGATCTCAATCTATTATTAAGCAAGGTACTGGAAGGCTTATCTACTACAATCAAGCACACAAATACGCAGATTAAAATCCCAAGCACTTTACCTACCGTAAATTGTGACCCCATTCGAGTAGCTTCCGTGTTAAGTAATCTGATTACTAACGCCATTAAATACAATGATCAGGCCGAAAAACACGTCGAGATCGGCTATCAAGAATCTCCTAACCTTGTCTTCTTCGTTAAAGACAGTGGTATTGGTATTCCTGAGAGATTCTATGGTAGTATATTTGACATTTTTCGCCGCTTGCATGGTCGTAACGAGTATAGTGGCGGCACGGGTGCAGGGCTGTCGATAGTGCGTAAACATATCGAAAGACACGGAGGACGGCTATGGCTAGAATCAACGCCTGGACTCGGGACTACTTTTTATTTTACGCTGGGTTCCGACCTAGCATTGACTGTCGATTCTAAAGAAAAAGCGCATGACTGAAACAACGGTAGATCTAAGTAGTTGCGACCGCGAGCAGGTGCATCTGATCGGTGCAATTCAACCGCATGGCGCACTGCTGATTTTGGAAGAACCCAGTCTTAAAATCGTGCAGGCGAGTACCAATTGCGCGCGTTTTTTAGGCACACCCTGCGAAGAGTTAGTGGGACAACACCTTGACCTATTGCTGGGTGCTGACCCCACTGCCACGATAAGCAAGCAACTCCTAAGCAAAAAATTAAACAATGGCTTTACTCACCTAATATCCATTCCCTTACTAGGGCAACAAGACGGTTTAGTACATATAACGGGCAATCGCGTTGACGGCTTTTTATTACTGGAGTTTGAACGTTCTGGCACGATCAATTTAAGTCCCGCTTACGAATATTCTGCCAACTTGCAGGATATGATTCAGCAGTTGTATGCCAGCCCCTACTTACTCACTTTTCTGACTGAAGTGGTTAAGCAAATACGTGTTTTGACCGACTTCGAGCGCGTGATGATTTACCGATTTGCCAAAGACGGGAGTGGAGAAGTCATTGCCGAAGCTAAAGAGGCTGATCTGGAGGCGTATCTTGGTCTACATTATCCAGCCAGCGATGTGCCCCAACCCGCTCGACGCCTGTTCGCCTTAAGCCCTTTAAGGCATCTGCCTGATGTCGATTATGTGCCTGTGTCCCTCTTTCCTGAACAGTCACCTTTACCAGAGGGGCGTCCTGTTGATCTGAGTTATTCATTTTTACGCAGTGTTTCGGTGTTGCACACCACTTATTTGCACAATATGGGCACAAAAGCCACGCTAGTAATGCCCTTAATGAAGCATGGTCACTTATGGGGGTTGGTTTCTTGTCAACACCATAGCCAGCCTAAATATCTAAAATATGAACAACGTTTTCCACTTGAGTTGTTATCCAAGATTATATCACTGCGTATTGGCGATCTGGAAAGCCTAGATCAATATTCCTATAGTAGCCAACTAAAACAAGTGAATAGCCAACTCACTAATGAAATGGGACATGCCAAAAACTGCCACGAAGCCTTGTTCATGGGCAAAACAAACGTGCTTAATGGCATTGATGCCAGCGGTTCTGCACTGATGGAGAACGGAAAGATCACCCTATTAGGCGTAACCCCATCAGAGCAACAGATTAACTTACTTATAAAATGGCTCTCACTACAGGAGACGACGATATTGGCAACCAATTGCTTGCCACATGACTTTCCCGCTGCCGAGGACTTTTCTGACGTAGCGAGCGGATTACTGGCCATCCGTCTATCTCGGTCTAACTTAACCTGGGTGCTGTGGTTTAGGCCAGAGTTGATATCTGAAACGCACTGGGCAGGCGACCCCAACAAACCCGTTATTATTGACGCTGATGGACAAGAAAGCCGTCTACAGCCCCGCACCTCATTTGCCTTATGGAAAGAAACCGTGCGCGGTCAATCTCAGCCTTGGTTAGACTGTGAAATTGAGCACGCCAGTAAACTGCGCCAAAGCCTCCTAGACATCCTCTTTGAACGCACCGACCAATTATTACAACTCAATACCGAACTTGAATTTAGCAATCAAGCACTGAACAGTTTTGTCTATGCCTCCTTTCATGACTTAAAAGAACCCCTACGTGGCATACACAATTATGTAGAACTTTTAAAACTAGAAAACCATGAAAGCCTTTCAGAACAAGCGCTAAAACGCATAGAAACCATTTTATACTTAACGGATCGTATGCATCACTTTTTGGAAGCATTACTCCAGTATTCCCATATTGGTAATATCGATGAAGAACTAAAACCCTGCTCAATTAATGCAGTGGTGGAAGAAATCACTGACATGCTTATAAAATCTAACCCCTATGCCAATCTTACTGTGGATATTCAAGCTGATATGCCTGTTGTATCTTGTAACCAGACGGGGGTAAAAGTCATCTTCCAAAACTTAATGACGAATGCCCTTAAGTACAATCGTGCGACAGAAAAAATCATTACAATCGGCTGTAACATAAGCAATAATGTACCGGTTTTTTTCGTGCAGGATAATGGTATAGGCATCCCGCCTGAGTTTCATAAATACATCTTTCAACCCTTTAAACGTCTACATGGTCATAAAGACTTTGGCCGCGGCAGTGGTATTGGCCTAGCGATTACGCAGAAAGCCATTGGCCGACAAGGCGGGCGAATTTGGGTAGAATCCGAACAAGACCAAGGGACAAGGTTTTGTTTTACCCTGACGCCTGAACCTGAAGCAGATCAGGTCTAACAATGGAAAAATTACCGCCGTTGTTAATCGTCGAAGATTCCGATGAAGATTTTGAAGTCATGTGTTGGGCTTTGCAAAAAATAGGCTTTACCCATCCTATCCTGAGGGCAGAGCGGGCCGAGACTGCACTATTACGTTTATTTCCAAAATTGCCACCGGCTGATAGTCCAGAGCCATTACCCTGTTTGGTGTTGATGGATCTGAACATGCCCGGAATGAATGGCTTAGAGTTTCTGGAAGAAGTATCCCAGAGGCAACCAAAGTTAGCGATTCCTATCGTGGTGATGTCCACGTCCACTAATCCCCTGGATATCTCAGCCTGTTATGGTTTTGGCGCCGCTGGGTATATTATTAAACCTTTTAAGCTTGAAGAATACCTGGAAACAATAAGGGCATTAACACTTTATTGGTTTAATACCGTCAAACTGCCAGAGAAGAATTACGATGAACAGTGAAATACTGAGTACCCTTAAAAATGCCACTGGGCCACTGCATAAGCGCCTTGAGAAAAGCATGAATATACTAGCACCCAACTTCTCAACCACAGATTACTTGCAACTCATCAAAGGCTTTTGGGGTTATTACCTTCCTTTTGAAGCCAACCTGACCAGCGTTGCAGAATTGCAGGTGTGTCTACCCGATATCGCCATGCGCTCTAAATTACCAGGATTGGAAACGGATCTTAAGGCATTAGGGTTAAACAGTGTCACACTGGATGCGCTGCCTGTTTGCTCAGCACTGCCAACTTGCACCGACCTTAGCACCGCTTTAGGTTGCCTTTATGTCATCGAAGGTTCGACTTTGGGTGGGCAAATACTGAGTCGGCATTTTAATGCGCTACTCAATCTTGATGTCGAAAATGGTGCCGCCTTTTTCACCGGCTATGGCGTCCAAACTGGCGCGATGTGGCAAACCTTTAGAGAGGCGTTAATGGTCGCACCCGTGAATGAAGTGGCACTGATAAATGCGGCTTGCGAAACGTTTATCACCTTAGAACGCTGGTTATGCCCCGACATCATCATGACTGAAAAATAAAAATAAAGGCAAATAATATGTTACGCATACTGATCATTGATGACAGCCCAGAAGACCAGGAAATCATGCAGCGACTATTACAAACTGGCTCAACAGATCGCTTCCAGTTTAACACCGCAGAAACGGGAGCCGCAGGATTACAAACCTGCCTAGACACCGAGGCTGGGCTACCCGATTGCATTCTGCTGGATTATCATCTACCTGACTATGATGCCCCAGACTTTTTGAGAGCATTGGGCGCACCTCAATTGGTGGCCTGCCCAGTCGTGGTAGTGACCGGTATTACGAGTGGTCTTAATGGCCCAAACATGATCCAATTGGGTGCACAGGATTTTATTAGCAAAAACTGGATGAATCCAGAAAGCCTAGCAAGAACCATAGAGAACGCTGTCTTGCGCTATAAGTTGTTTCGCACACTGCGCGATAACGAACTTCAGTTAGAGGGCTATCGTTCCCATCTGGAAAAATTAGTCGAAGAAAAAACCGCAGAACTCGTAGCGGCTAAGGAAGCCGCTGAAGCCGCCAATATAGCAAAAAGTCGGTTTTTGGCCAACATGAGCCACGAAATACGCACCCCGATGAATGCCGTTATGGGGTTTTCTTACCTGCTAAAGTTAAATCTAAAAGACCCCAAAAACATAGACAAGATTGATAAGATCAACAGTTCTGCCAAGCATCTACTCGATATTATCAATGATATTCTTGATCTATCAAAAATAGAAGCGGATGGTATTGTACTGGAACTGGTATCCATTAGCATGTTGGATATTGTTAAAAAAGTCAGGAATTTATTAAGCCATCAGCTTGAAGAAAAAAACCTATTGTTGGTTGAGGATATCGATGCCCGACTCGTGCTTTTTCCCTTAATCGGCGATCCGTTACGCATTACTCAAGTCCTGATCAATTATCTGAACAATGCCGTTAAATTTACTCAGCAAGGTACAATCACGTTACGAGCCAGAGCCGAAAATATCCAAGCGGATAGTGTGGTGCTTAAATTTGAAGTTCAGGATACCGGTATTGGCATTAGTGAAGCTCAACAAGCCAAACTATTTGAGCCTTTTTCACAAGCGGATGCTTCTATTACCCGTCAATATGGCGGTACAGGTCTGGGTCTGACCATTAGCCGCCGCCTGGCTGAGTTGATGGGCGGTGAAACTGGCGTGGTGAGTAGCCCCGGCCAAGGCAGCACATTCTGGTTTACTGCGTGTTTGAAACTTAAGCACTAGGTTGTGATTGAGGCGAGTTACCTTGTCCAAAACCCTTGTCATTGGCTATAGATGGCCCGTTTGTCAAAATAGATATCCTCGTTACAGTCGGATAAGGTTTTAACCTGTGGGATGGAAATAATTTGACAGATTTAATTGAACTGTTAGAATATTTTATACTATAAAATTACTGACATATTTTACTTAAAATGCACATGGTTTTAATTATAATACAAAGCGATACAAAGCGATACAAAGCGATACAAAGCGATACAAAGCGATACAAAGCGATACAAAGCGATACAAAGCGA
>CAIQNQ010000116.1 GCA_903873165.1 uncultured Methylococcaceae bacterium
CGCATTATCAATTTGATCAAATGCCTTAACCGCACCACCGTGCAATTTAGCCATTACTGTTGTTAATGCTGCTGTTAATGTTGTTTTACCGTGATCAACGTGGCCAATTGTACCTACGTTTACATGGGGCTTACTACGCGAAAACTTTTCTTTAGCCATGACTACACCTAACTTAATAATTTTTAAAATGGAATCAATATCCAATTTTATACGTAAACTACTTCCCTACCATACCACTACTTTAATTAAGGAAACAAACAAACTCAACATGATGGAATGAGCTACAATCTATTCCGTATAATCCAAATACTATACCCTACTTTTATTAGTTTGTGTAGCAGTATAATTTTTCGCCAGCAATTCTCATTACGACCCGCTCCTACTCCATTTCTGATTTAGGTGGTTACCTCAACCTTCAATATCTATTGAGTCGCTTTACTTATCCCCAGAACCTGTGGATAAGTCTGTGGATTACTGCATATCTAAAACCATAACTATCTAATATTCTTTAATTTTACTCAGATCGTCCAATAGTTATACATGCCATTTACTTTAATTAAAATCAACAAGTTAGGCTTATCCAATTGGTTTTGACCGCATTTATTTTACAATTTCTATTGCTATTCTTTTTATTAAATACGCATATCTAACAATGTGTGTAACTATCATATTTATAATATGCTGATTTCTATTTCAAAGATTACAAATCACACTCTGCTTACTTTATGTAACTGTGTTTATATAGACTTACACAATTGACTAAGGCTTAAGTATCTTATCTTTAATGAATTGTATTTTTTTGAGGGCGTTTATGCATAGCTCACAGGGTAGCTACAAAATTTGAAGGTCAAAAAACTCAGGCGATAAAACCGACATCTTATCGCGCTTAACAACTGGCTAATCCAGACACCAGCAGAATTCAGAGCAAACTAAACAATCTGCTCTGAATCTATCATTAAGTGTAGTGTCGAATTAAACTTAATCAGCCTGACGTCTTAAAAAGGCCGGAATATCTAAATAATCTAAATCCACCTCTTTTTTGGCTTGCGCACCAAATCGAGACTCTCGACTTTCTGCTCTACCTGCTTGTCTTGGTCCTACTGATTTTTCAGCTTCATCATAATCAACTGCTGCAGGCGCTTGTCTACGAATCACGGTGACTGGCACTTTAGCAACGGCTAATGGAGGTAAACCCATACCGGTTGCCACAACCGTTACTTTAATTTCATCACCTAAACTTGGATCTACTGCCATACCAATTTTGATAACGGCATCTTCAGAAGCAAATTCATGGACGATATTACCGATTTCATTGAATTCAGCTACTCCCATATCTGCTGCAGATACATTAACCAAAATACCTCTAGCACCTTGTAAATTAATATCTTCAAGTAATGGACAAGCAATCGCTTTTTCCGCCGCTTCTCTCGCACGATGTTCGCCAGAGGCTGCGCCCATACCCATGATAGCTGCCCCCATACCTGACATTACGGTTCTTACGTCAGCAAAGTCCACGTTAATCATTCCTGGATGGATAATTAACTCAGTGATACCTTGCACAGCATCTAATAAAACATCATTAGCGGCTTTAAAAGCATTCATCAGAGAAACATTGTTACCTAGCACTGGCAATAGTTTTTGGTTAGGAATAGTGATTAATGAATCAACAAATTTCTCTAACTCAACAATACCTTGTTCAGCAATAAGTTGTTTTTGTTTGCCTTCAAACAAAAAGGGCTTTGTAACAACCGCTACCGTTAAAATACCCATTTCTTTAGCAATCTGAGCAATAACTGGAATAGCACCTGTACCTGTTCCACCACCCATGCCGGCAGTTAAAAACACCATATCTGCGCCATGTAACACTTCTTTGATACGATCTTTATTTTCTTCAGCTGCAGATTTTCCAATTTCTGGATTAGTACCCGCACCCAAACCCTTTGTTAACTCAACGCCTAATTGAATAACCGTATCAACCGTTACTTTTCTTAAGGCTTGTGCATCTGTGTTTGCACAAATAAATTCAACCCCTTCAATTTGGCAACCTACCATGTGGTTAACCGCATTTCCACCACCGCCACCTACACCAATTACTTTGATGACAGCAGACTGCGCATACGTATCTACTAATTCATATTTCACGACACTACCCCTTTATTACACCAAAAAATTAAAAATTACCTTGAAACCAGTTCTTAAACTTTGACAAAACACTTAGACTATCAGACTCTAACCCTCTACCTAACATATGGTATTCTTTCCCATACATCAATAACCCTACCCCAGTTGAGTGAATTGGGTTTTTTACTACTTCATTTAAGCCGGTCACATTTTGCGGCCCACCCATTCTGACTGGCATATGAAAAATTTCTTCTGCCAATTCAATTAAACCCAACACCTTAGAACTACCACCGGTTAATACGACGCCTGCGGCTATTGACTCTTCGTTACCACTCCGTCTTAATTCTGATTGCACTAACATCATTAACTCTTCAAAACGCGGCTCAATTATTTCAGCTAAACTTTGCATCGAAATTTTACGCGGCGCTCTATCGCCAATACTAGGCACTTCTATCACACCACCTTCATCAGCCAATTGTGTTAATGCACAGGCATACTTTTTTTTGATCTCTTCAGCATTAATAGTGGGTGTTCTTAAAGCAATCGCTATATCATTCGTTACTTGGTCACCTGCAATAGGTAATACCGCAGTATGCTTAATAGCGCCTTGAACAAATATCGCAATATCAGTCGTTCCACCGCCAATATCAATTAAACATACACCTAATTCTTTTTCATCCTCTGTCAAAACTGAATTACAAGAAGCTAATTGCTCTAATACAATATCTTCAACTTCTAAGCCACATCGACGGATACATTTAATTATATTTTGTGAGGCGCTCACGCTGCCTGTCACCATATGCACCTTGGCTTCAAGACGAATGCCTGACATACCGATCGGCTCTTTAATACCATCCTGAAGATCAATCACAAACTCTTGAGGCAATATATGTAAAATTTTCTGATCTGCTGGTATAGCTACTGCCCGAGCTGAATCAATCACTCTATCAATATCGAATTGAGTCACTTCTTTATCTTTAATCGCAACAATGCCATGAGAATTTAAACTTCTTATATGGCTACCCGCGATACCAGCAAAAACTGAACGGATTTGGCATCCTGCCATCAACTCAGCTTCTTCAATGGCTTTTTGAATCGACTGAACGGTAGACTCTAAATTAACCACAACACCTTTTTTTAAACCGCGTGACGGGGTCGTGCCAATTCCAATGATTTCAATATTACCCTCACTAGTAAGTTCACCCACAATGGCCGCGACCTTTGACGTACCAATATCCAATCCGACTATTAAATTACGCTCTGTTTTTTTTGCCATTATATTTGCTCTTAATCTTCTTCTCGTAAACTTACTGAATAGTAGGATTTGTTACAGCACGCCAATCAATCTCTGGCGCACCTAACTTCCATGACACCGCATATCCATTGGGATATCTCAAATCGACTAATGCCATCTGCTCAACTTGCTCTTGTTTTAATATGTCTAATGTTCTTAAAAACCGCTGCAATTTTTTTAATTGCTCATTACGACCTAAAAGAACTTCTAAGTTAGTCGATAATTTTATTTTCCAAGCATCTCGGTTATTAACATTAAACTCTTTCAATTCCATAGCCTGATCAGCTAAAGCGGTTTTAATACCTTTCATGATTTCCAGTACTTTAGCCTGCTGCATCTCAGGGCCATTTACCAAGATCATATTATTAAATGGCCCAATATCTGATGGTGTAAAAATAACACCTTGCTCAGTAATTAAGCTCTTTTCACCCCAACGCGCAAAGGGTTTTCTCTCATAAATTTTAATATCAATAGCATCAGGCCAAATCCGTTTTACTATGACACTATCTACCCAAGGTAATGCCGAAACTGTTGAGTTTATCTCCTGGATATCAACTTCAAAAATCCCTTTCATTACCAAAGGCTGAACAGCTACTTGCACTTCATTTTTGCTTAAGTATTGAAATACGCCTTCAATTCTTACATACTTAATAGGATGATAAACCGTCTTATTAGGCAGCATTTTAACTGTCCATTTTATAATCAATTCATACCCAAAAAACCCAAGAAGACTCATTAAAGTTATTCCGATTAATACAGGCTTATGACCCACTTTATTCATTACCCTAAACTGGTTTCCAATACCTGCCAAACCAACTCATCAAAATCAATACCAGCTTGTTTTGCTGCCATAGGTACTAAGCTATGATCAGTCATACCCGGCACTGTATTAACCTCAATTAATTGATACTGCCCTTCCGCATCTATAAATACATCAACTCTAGCCCAACCTTTAATACCAATTACTCGACTAGCTTGAACTGCCAGATTTCTGATAAACAGTTCCTGTTCGTCTGTCAGCCCCGCAGGACAATGGTATTGAGTGGTTGTCGCATTATATTTAGCTTCATAATCATAAAATACATGGGGTGTTTCTAAACGAATAACCGGTAAAGCCTGATCATTTAATACCCCTACTGTATATTCCTTACCTGTCACCCATTTTTCCGCATAGACATCACAATCATATTTCAAGGCGAGTAATAAAGCTTTATGCAATTCATCCGGTGTACTGGCTTTACTCATTCCAATGCTTGAGCCTTCTAGCGCTGGCTTAACTATTACTGGAAAGCCCAGCTTTTCTATACACGCAGGAATATCACTTTCATTTTTCAATAAAAACCAGTCCGGCGTTACTAAACCATACCCCTGCCAACATAATTTGGTTCGTAACTTATCCATTGCTAAGGCTGATGCTAGAACACCACTCCCTGTATACGGTAAACCAATCACCTCAAGTACCGCTTGCAAAACGCCATCTTCACCACCACGACCGTGGATGATGTTAAATACTCTATCTACTTTTAAATCCTTTAAAGCATCAATTGGACTGGCTGTTACATCAACCGCAACAGCATCTACACCCTTACGCAACAAAGCTTGATAGACAGCCGCACCACTAATTAAAGACACAGGACGTTCTGCGGCAGATCCACCCATTAATACTGCAACTCGACCAAATTGCGCAGGAGACTTTAATAAGCTTTCATGCTGCTTTGCACTATTAAACTCACCTACCATGCAAACCTCTGTTTGCAACTCCACACCATGACATTTTTTAACTTTGTCTTGCACATAATAAATTAACTTTTCAATATCACTTGCTGTTGAATTGCCGATATTTACAATAAAATTAGCATGCTTTTCTGATACTTGAGCGCCACCAATCACAAAACCTTTTAATCCAGACGCTTCAATCAGTCTAGCTGCGAAGTCCCCAGGTGGATTTTTAAATACGGATCCACAACTTGGCTGATTAGTGGGTTGTGTTTGCGCCCTTTTTTCTAATAAAGCTTTTATTTCTTGCTGACTGGCGGCAGAATCACCTTTCTGTAAAGTCAATAAAGCACTCAGAAACCATTCATTTTCATTACACTTTACTGAGCGATAACTCACTGAAAACTCCTCAGCTAATCGTTGGGTCACTTGCCCTGCTAAATCAAGGGTTTCTACTGCTTTTACAAGACGCCAAGTCTCACCACCAAATGCTCCAGCGTTCATTTTTAACGCACCACCCATGGTTCCAGGTATGCCTGCTAAAAACTCTGCTCCGATTAGTCCGCGTTCTGCGCAAAATCTAGCCACATGTGCACAAGGCACACCTACCTCTACATATACAGTGGTATCGTCTATTAATCGCAAACCTTTTAAGCGACCTTTAGTATTTATCACTGTGCCAGGAATACCACCATCTCTAACCAATAAATTACTACCTAAGCCCATCCAAAACACTGGCTCATTGATGGATAAAGTTTTTACAAATTCACATAAATCAGCTTTATCAAAGGGTATATAGAGTTTTTCTGCAGGCCCACCTACGCGCCAACTCGTATATTTAGATAAATTTTCGTTTGTTAATAACTGTCCTTTCATATCCACGCACTTAACCAATCACGCTTCTTGCGTCAAGAGCTTGGGTCAATAAGTCTGGCAACTGCGTCGCAAAATGCCCAACGTTTCCTGCACCCAAAGTTAAAATCACATCATCTGGCTTAACTATTCCGGCTAATATTTTTGGTAACTCTTGCCAATTCTCCACAAAAATCGGATCTACCTGCGCACGTAATCTTATGGCTCGACTCAAAGCCCTACCATCTGCACCAGGAATAATAGCTTCGCCTGCAGAATAAACATCCATCAGCACCAAAACATCTACAGTCGATAAAACCTGAACAAAATCTTCAAATAAATCGCGTGTTCTTGTGTATCGATGTGGTTGAAAAATAACCACAGAACGCCTAGTTGGCCAAGCTTGTTTTAATGCTTCTAATGTTGCTGCAATTTCTCGTGGATGATGTCCATAATCATCAACTAAGGTTAATTTACCTTGATCAATAGCTAAATCACCCTGCACCTGAAAACGTCGACCCACCCCTTTAAAAGCCTTCAAACTTCTAATAATGGCATCATCAGATACCTCTAATTCAGTTGCAATTGCAATTGCCGCAAGAGAATTAAGCATATTATGCCAACCAGGCATATTCAAAGTGACTTGCAAAGGATGGTATCCCGGACGAATAACATCAAAAGTGGTTAACATACCCTCTTGCTTAACATTAACCGCTCGAATATCTGCAGACTCATGTACTCCATAAGTAATAACAGGTTTAGATATTTGCGGAATAATTTCCCTTACCCCTTCATCATCGAGACAAAGCACAGCTAACCCATAAAAAGGGATGTGATGGAGAAACTCAATAAAGGTATCTTTTAAACGCTGATAATTATTTTGATACGTTTCCATGTGGTCTTGATCTATATTTGTCACCACGGCGATCATGGGCTGTAAATATAAGAAAGACGCATCACTCTCATCCGCTTCTGCCACTAAATAATGTCCTAAACCTAATTTAGCGTTACTGCCTGCACTATTTAAGCGTCCACCGATCACAAAAGTAGGATCTAAGCCACCTTCAGCTAACATACTGGCGGTTAAACTAGTCGTGGTAGTTTTTCCATGCGTACCGGCCACCGCTATACCAAACCGAAACCGCATTAACTCTGCTAACATTTCAGCTCGCGGAATAACCGGAATTCTATTCAAATACGCCTGATCAATTTCTTCATTTGATCTATCTATTGCCGTTGATGCAACAACCACATCAACATCGGTTACATTCTCGCGTTTATGACCAATAGTAATAATAACGCCTAATTCAGCAAGCCTTTGGGTCACTGAGCTTTCTTTTATATCCGAACCCGAAACTTGATATCCTAAATTAGATAATACTTCTGCAATACCACACATACCGGTACCGCCAATCCCAATAAAGTGAATCCGTTTAATATTTCCAAAAGTCGTCGTTAATTGCGAAGCTACCGACCCTTTCATTGCGCCGCCTCTGCAATACAATAATTTGCAACAACTTCTGTTGCATTCAAGAAAGCTCGTTGTTTAACTGCTAGACTCATATTAGGTAATTCGGTTAATGCTGTGTTTATACAAATAGCTAATGACTGTGGCGTCATGTCTTTCTGAGCTAAAATAATACCTGCTCCTGCATCACTTAAATAATGAGCATTCGCTGTTTGATGGTCATCAATTGCATTCGGCAAAGGTATGAAGATTGCCGGTACACCCATTGCAGCGACTTCACTCACGGTCATAGCGCCGGCCCTGCAAATCACTAAATCAGCCCATTGATAGGCAACTACCATATCTTCAATAAAAGCATGTACATCTGCGGTTATACCCAACTCTTGGTAACGACCGTTAACCTGATCTAACATTGCAGAACCTGTCTGATGTTTGACTACTATTTGTTGATCGTCTGCCAATAATGTTTTTAATTCAAGTAGCGCATCAGGAACTGTTTCATTCAAAATTTTTGCACCTTGACTACCACCCACAATAAGTAATTTTACTGCGCTTTCTGATCTATCAACCTGATGATCTAAACCTAATAAAAATGCTTTTCTTAATGGATTCCCGGTAGATTTAGCGGCAACTTTTGCGTTAAAACTACCCGGAAAACCTTCTAATACTTGGTTGGCTAAACGCGCTAATAATCGATTTGTTGTTCCAGGCACACGGTTTTGCTCATGAATGATCAATGGAATGCCTAACAATTTAGCCATTAATCCACCAGGCCCTGCAACAAATCCACCCATACCCAAAACCACATCTGGTTTACGTTTTATTAAAACCCTACCCGCCTGTAAACAAGCTCTAAAAAGATTTATGATGGCGGTAATTTTTGACCACACACCCTTTCCTCTTACGCCAGCAACAGATAACCAATCTATTTCAATTCCCTGCGCAGGAATAACTCTACTTTCTAAACCTTTTTGAGTACCCAGCCAACTGACTTGCCAACCTTTCTCCAGCAGTAATTCGGCTACCGCTAAAGCTGGAAACACATGTCCACCAGTACCTCCAGCCATGATAATTATACGGCTACCCATTTCGACCTTTCTTTTGGCTTATTAGCCTTAATTTCTTGAACTTCACTATGCACTCTAAATAATAAAGCAACTGCACAACACATAATTATCATACTGCCACCACCATAACTCATTAATGGTAAAGTTAACCCTTTAGTAGGCAATATCCCCATATTGACACCCATATTGACAAAGGCTTGAAAACCGAACCAAATACCTACGCCATAAGCAATATAAGCAGAAAACTTTTCGCCTATTTGTTCTGCCGCCTCAGCAACTAAGAAGGTACGCCAGACAAATACCGTAAATAAGCCAATGACAGTCAACACACCCAATAAACCTAGTTCTTCTGCAATCACCGAAAACAAAAAATCGGTATGCGCTTCTGGCAAATAAAATAGTTTTTCAATACCACTACCCAAGCCAACACCAATCCATTCACCTCTTCCAAAGGAAATCAATGCATGCACTAATTGATACCCCGTATCTTTTTCATGATCAAATGGATTTAAAAAACTGGTTACCCTTCTCATACGATACGGCGCTACATAAACAAGCACGGATGCAAGAAAAGCTAACACACCCAATAATGTAATAAATTGGATTAATCTTGCCCCAACTAAATACATTATCCCCATGGCGATGGTCAATATGACCACAGCAGACCCAAAATCAGGCTCCATCAATAATAGTAGGCAAGCTATCCCAAACAAAACCATCGGTTTAAGTAAACTAAAAGCTGAATCTCTTATCGTTTTCTGATGCCGAGTCACATACCCTGCCATATAAATTACTGAGAAATACTTAACAATTTCTGATACCTGAAATCTAAAACCACCCAACTCTAACCAACGCATACTACCATTAACTTCTTTACCTACACTTGGCAATATCACAATAATTAACAGAAGCAAACCCAATAAAAATAAACCTTGTCCATATTTTTCCCAAAGTTTAATCGGTACTCGAGTGATTAAAAACCCTACAACTAAACCTATACCAATACTCAGTGATTGTGTTTTTATAAAATGAAAAGCATCTACACCTTTATGTAATGAAGCAGAGGCAACCATTACGTAACCAATCAGTAATAAACTAGAAACTACCACTAATAAGTAGGGTTCAAAATGAAACCGACCAATCCGTGATGACTTCATATTTACTTTCATGCCAGTAACCTTAATACGGCTTTTGAAAACTGATTGCCTCTATCTTGATAATTTTTAAATTGATCAAGGCTTGCACATGCTGGTGATAACAGAACATTATCGCCACCCTGCGCCAATTCTGCGCATATATTTACCGCTTCTTCCATATTTTTGGCTGAGTATGTCGGCACACTTTCATTAATAGCCTGTTTAATCAAACCAGAATCTTTACCGATCAACACCACACTTTTGGCTTTATTCTTTATTATGGGAGCTAAATCATTCATATCAGCACCCTTTGCATCACCACCCGCAATTAAAATCACTTTAGTATCGTAGCCTTCTAAAGCCGCAGCACAGGCACCAATATTAGTAGCCTTAGAATCGTTTACCCAAGTTACGCCTCGGATTTTAGCGACCTTTTGCATTCTATGATCTAAACCTTTAAATACTTTTAATGCTGCAACCATTGCTGTTTTATCTAACCCAACCGCAGTACCTAAAGCTAAAGCAGCCAGTGCATTTGCAGCATTATGTCGACCCTCTAAAGGTAATTCAGCTAGTGACATTAATACCTCTTGACCCTGCATCAAGAACTCGTGTCCTTCTGATATAGCTAGATAAAAATCTGCCTCAGAATGCTTAATTGAAAAAGTCAAACAACTCCTACCATCCTCACACATACTACTCACAAGAGGATCATCCCTATTAATAACTAATACACCATTACCTCTAAAAACGCTTTGTTTCTCTTTAGCATAAGTTTCAATATCATCATGTCGATCTAAATGATCTGCAGAGACATTGAGTACTGTAGCTACAGTGGCATTTAGTACACTCGTGCGCTCCAATTGAAAACTGGACAACTCTAAGACAAATAATTCAGCGTCTTCTGCTAGCAAATCTAAAGCAGGGGTACCCAAATTCCCACCAACTGCAACTTTTTTACCAGCTGCTTTTGCCATTTCACCCATCATGGTGGTCACAGTACTTTTACCATTTGAGCCAGTAATTGCCACGATAGGTACTGAAATCGAACAGACTAATAAATCGATATCACTCACTACTTTTACGCCATTTGCAATCGCCTTAACAATTGATTTTTCCATTAATGAAACACCGGGGCTAACCACTATATGTGTTGCAACTTGAAACGCTGATTCATCAAAGCCCCCAGTAAAAATTGGCGTATCAGGCATTACCTGAAAAAATGCTTCTTCTAGGGGTGGCTTATCTCGACTATCTGTAATAGCAAATTTGAAGCCCATTTTCTGTAAATAATGCGCAACAGAAACACCTGTATGACCTAAACCCACCACCAGTACCTTAGAGTGCTGAGTATCTAAGCCAAAGTGTTCTTGCAAGGATTTTAAAATAGCGACATTATCCTTATTCATAATTTTTTGCTCTTTGAGCAAGACTCAATAATTCAAATTTACTCATTTTATACATTGATTTATCTCAGCTTTAAAGTTGCTAAACCAATCAAAACTAAAATGAAAGTTATAATCCAAAACCGCACAATGACTCTCGGCTCAGGCCAACCTTTCAATTCAAAATGATGATGAATAGGTGCCATACGAAACACCCGTTTACCTGTTAATTTAAACGAGGCCACTTGAATGATCACCGAAAGCGTTTCCATTACAAAAACCCCACCCATTATAATCAAAACGATTTCTTGTCTAACTAATACCGCTAAAACGCCTAATGCAGCGCCTAAAGCCAATGCCCCTACATCGCCCATAAAAACCATTGCAGGGTAGGTATTAAACCAAAGAAACCCTAACCCAGCCCCTACCAAAGCGGCACAAAACACGATCAGTTCACCAGAATTTGGCAAATAAGGAATAGCCAAATATTCAGAAAAACCAATGTGCCCAGAAAGATAGGCAAAAACACCCAAACCAGCCGCCACCATCACTGTGGGCATAATGGCTAAACCATCTAATCCATCCGTTAGGTTTACCGCATTACTAGTACCCACTATCACAAAATAGGTTAATACGATATACATCCAGCCCATATCCAACATAAAATCCTTAAAGAAAGGAATAATCAATTGGGTTTCAGCAGGGACGACGGCTGATTTGTATAAAAAAAGGGCTGCCGTTAAGCCAATGATTGATTGTCCTAAATACTTAGCTTTAGCGGATAATCCATCACTATTACGCTTAACAACTTTTCTATAATCATCTATAAAGCCAATAACTCCATAGCCCATAGTGACCAATAAAATCACCCAAATATAGCGATTACCTAAATCAGCCCACAACAAAGTACTTACCGAAATAGCCACTAAAATTAAAGCCCCACCCATAGTCGGCGTGCCTGACTTTTCATAATGAGATTGCGGACCTAATTCACGGATACTTTGACCAATTTTATTAGAACTTAATTTTCTAATCATCACCGGGCCAATCATGAATGAAATAATCAAGGAGGTCAGCGCACCTAAAATGGCTCGAAAAGTCAGGTATTGAAACACCCTAAACCCGCCATTAAATGTCATCAGATAATCTGTAAAATAAAGTAACATCGTTTAATTCCTAAAATTTTCAACTAAAGCCGCAGCTACATTCTCCATGCGCTGGGCTCGTGAACCTTTAATCAAAATGGATTCATTGCCTGTTAATTCTTGTTTTAATGCGGCAATCAAATCGGCTTGTTTTTCAAAAAATGTGGCTCCTGCGCCAAAAGCTTCTACGGTATGCTTAGCATCCGCTCCTACAGCAAATATACGTTCTACGCCACTCAACTTTATATCCGCAGCCATTGCGCCATGAATTTTAGTGCTTTCTATGCCCAATTCACCGAATGCACCCAATACCAACCACAATTTACCGGGTAATTGACTCAACACGTTCAACGCTACTTTAAGCGATGATGAATTAGCGTTATAAGTATCATCAATAATGATATTACCTAAGCTACCCACCAAGCGTTGCAACCTTCCTGTTACTGGTGCCAAACTTTCTAGTCCCTGCTTAATTTGTTCCAACTTAACGCCTAAGCTAAGAGTGGCAGCTGATGCCGCTAAAGCATTAAGAATATTATGCCGTCCTGCCAAGCCTAAATTAATATCTATCGCGCCACTTGATATTACTAATTTAAATGTAGTCAAAAATTTATTCTGGCTAATTCCAGTGTTGATATGCGTTGCCGTCACGTCAGCACTTTCACTAAGTCCAAATGATACAACTGTCCTTTGTCCGGCTACCGACTGCCAATAATCGAAATAACTGTCATCCCTATTAATAACTGCACAGCCGTCCGATTTGAGAGTTTCAATTATTTCTCCCTTTGCTTTAGCAACCCCTTCTATATCACCGAAGCCTTCTAAATGCGCCGCACCCGCATTAGTAATAATGACGACATCGGCTTGTGCAAAACGACTAGTGTAAGCAATCTCTTTCGCATGATTCGCTCCCATTTCTATGACAGCATAACGATATGACTCATCTAATCGCAATAAAGTTAAGGGAACGCCTATATCGTTATTCAAATTTCCTTGTGTAAACAAAACTGGGGCATCAACAGCTAATATGGCCGCAACCATTTCTTTAACCGTCGTTTTACCGTTACTGCCGGTAACACCGACTACAGAAAGAGATTTTTTGTCACCTTGCGACAAACTGCTACGCCAAGCACCCGCAAGTTGTGCCAATGCTAAACGGGTATCATCTACCACAATGTGAGGTAATGACGTTTCAACCCCAGCATGTACTATCGCAGCAACTGCGCCTGCTTCCTGTGCTTGACCGACAAATTCATTGCCATCAAAATTTTGCCCTTTAACAGCAATATAAAGTTGGCCTGGCTTGATTACTCGGGTATCGATACTCACTGAATTAACGGCGACATCGTCACCCATCAGTTTTCCGTTAACAAGCTCTGCACAAGTACTTAGCAACATTTTCATACGGACATGACTCTCATTTCTAATGCTTGTTTAACCACGTGACTATCACTAAAGGGTATTCGGACACCATTAATTTCTTGATAATCCTCATGCCCCTTACCAGCTATTAAAATGCAATCCAATTCAGTCGCGTTATTTATGACTGTTTTTATGGCTTGTTCTCTATTCTGAATCACTTCAACTACTGTATTTGCTGTCGATAAATGATTACATCCCTGCAAAATATCACTGACAATTGCCGAGCTATCTTCAAATCGAGGATTATCATCAGTGACAATCACATGATCCGCCAACTCTTGCGCAATTTGGCCCATTTCTGGACGCTTACCTTTATCTCGATTTCCACCACAACCAAACACAACCCATAAGTCCTGTTGGCAATGTTTTCTTAAACTTAATAACACCTTTTTAAGTGCATCGGGAGTATGGGCATAATCAACAAAGACTTGAGGTTGATTGTCACCACCCCAATGCTCCATACGCCCTATAACAGCATGTAAAGACTGTAGTTTCTTTACCGCTGATAACATATCAATCTCTAAAGCCAACATCACCGCTAACACGATCGATATATTTTCAACATTAAAATCACCATAAATAGGTACTTCGACTGTATGACTTTGATCCCGCCACTGAACGTCAAACTGCAAACCTGATAATTTATGCGAAACAGAACTAACATTAACTGTTTCAACTCCTGGAAATGTCAGCCCCTTAATACTCACGCCCCAAATCAACACATTTTTGGGCGCCGCTTGAATAACTTGCTTGCTGTAATCATCATCCAAATTAACAACCACAAAACGTAAACCGGGTTTTGTCAATAACAGTAACTTTGCCGCTAAATATGCCTCCATAGTGCCGTGATAATCCAAATGGTCACGAGTAATATTAGTAAACACCGCCCCTACAAAGGAAACTGCATTAACTCTACCTTGCACCAAGCCATGAGATGAAACCTCCATAGCAACCATTTGTTTTTTGTCTTCACGCAACTCGGCCAAAATCCTTTGTACTTCAAGAGCATCTGGCGTCGTATTGATTGTCTTATTTAATGCGCCCCATTGCCCCCAACCTAAAGTACCGATAACACCACAATCTTCAAGCATTTGCCCCAAAAACTGACTACAAGATGTTTTACCATTAGTGCCAGTAATACCAATAACACCTAAAAATTGCGAAGGATAACCATAATATCGAGCAACTATTGCTCCTAAGTGCGCTCCTAAATTATCAACAGATAAAACAGGCACATTAACAATCTGCTGAGCCATTTCAGTTCCCCCATCTATAGGATCATATATGACTGCAATAGCACCCAACTCAATAGCCTGCTTTACATAAACTAAGCCATGTTGCTTAGAACCCGCCAAGGCAATAAATAAATTTCCAAGCTGTACTTTTGCACTATTTAAAGCCAAGCCTGTTATAAATAAATCACCGATAGCCGATAATTCAGTCTGCTGATTTAATAATAAATCACCTAATAACTCTTTAAGTTTCATTAGAAATGATTAAGGCTACTTATGCGTTAATAAAATAGGCATGGTTTCTTCCTTATCAGGTGCTACATCAAGAATTCTCAATGCACCCGCCATAACTTTTGAAAATACAGGTGCAGCAACTAAACCACCATAATAATTCCCTGCTGATGGCTCATCTATCATGACCGCGATAATTAAGCGCGGATTTTCAACTGGAGCCATTCCGGAAAAAACAGCAAAATAAGTTTTTTCTGTATAACCATGGCTCGTTGCCTTCTTTGCCGTTCCGGTTTTACCTGCGGCGCTATAGCCAGGCACAGCCGCTTCAATCGCCGTCCCTTCTTTAGTTAAAACTGTTTCCATCATTTTTCTAACTGTTTTAGCGGTCTTAGGCGAAAAAACTCGCACTGTATCATCGTCTTCCTCTCGCTTTAACAAGCTGACTGAATGTAAAATACCATCATCCGCCAAGGCTGTATAAGCTCTGGCTAATTGCAATACTGAAGCATTTAAACCATAACCAAATGCCATAGTTGCACGACCAAAATCGTGCCATTTCTTATAATCCTTCATGAAACCTCTAGCCTCACCTGGAAATCCAGAACCCGTAGAAACCCCAAATCCTAATTGATGATAGATATCGTACAAATATTTCGGCGGCATTTTTAAAGACATCATGGTCACGCCAATATTACTAGACTTGGTAATCACGTGAGTTGTATCCATCGTGCCGTAGTTATGGGTATCTTTAACCACATTATGTCCAACTGGAAAGATACCATGCGTTACAAAAATTGAATTTGGCGTTATATAACCGCCGTCTAATGCAGCAGCTACGACAAATGGTTTAACCGTAGACCCAGGTTCAAACACATCTGTAAAGGCTCTATTCCTATAAAACGCCCCATTTAGATTATTTCTAGTATTTGGATTATAGGAAGGCTGATTTACTGCTGCTAACACTTCACCATTTTTTGCATCCAAAACCACCAAAGCCCCTGATTTAGCTTTATTTTCAGTTACAGCTAATTGCAATTCTTTATAAGCCAAATATTGAATTCGCTGATCAATACTTAACTCTAAGTTTTTTCCTGATATAGGTTCCGAAATATTTTCAATATCTTCTATAACTCTCCGCTGCCCATCCTTGATAACACGTTTACGTCCCGGAGTGCCCTTTAACATTGCCTCATAACTGAGCTCCAGCCCTGTTTGTCCGACATCATCAACATTTGTAAACCCAACTAAATGCCCAGAAACACCGCCTGTAGGATAAAATCGTTTAAACTCTCGCTTTGTATAGACCCCGACCAACTTAAGTTCTTTTACTCGATCAGCTAATTGCGGATTTACGCTTCTTGCGATATAAAGAAACCCTTTATCAGGCTCTGCCTTTATCAAGGCAGAAATTTTACCTATTGGCAAACTTAATAATTTTTCTACAACTCTTACCTGTGCATCCTGTACCGCTTTAAACTCTTTCGGATTAATCCATATAGATCTGACTGGAGTACTTATCGCTAGCGGCTCACCTTGCCTATCTTCAATGACACCTCTATAAGCTGAAACAGAAACCTCGCCAATCTGCCTTCTATCACCCTCTTGGATTAAGAAGTCTTTAGTAATCACTTGCAAATAAACGGCACGCATCACCAAAATAAACATTAAAACCAACATGAAACCACTCAAAAATCTCCGTCTGCCCGAAAAATCATCATTCGCTTTTTTAGCAGGACTTCTATCTCGAAAATCTAACATTTATGGTTTTATATATATAATTTTTTCTCTTAGTGGCATCACTAACTTTAATTCTTCTTTTGCCACTAACTCTAAACGATTCTGCTCCTCCAACATCGTCAACTCTAAGCGCATCTGCCCCCACTCAACTTCATATTGATCAAGGGTTTTTTCTTGTTTCTGTATATTTATAAAAATCAATCGCGAATAGTATTTACTGTATACAATCGCCAAGGATGAGAGTAAAAGCACAACAGCGGCTATGATTAAAAGGCGAGCTGTAACCACTAAACCCGCTCCGCGACTCTCATAACAGCACTTCTAGCTCTTGGATTTTGCTTTACTTCCAAATCACTGGCTTTATAAGCTTTACCTACTTTTTTCAAAACGCCTTTAGCAATATCCGCTTCTTTAACTGGAAACTTTCCAGGATCATATTTCGCACCAGACTCAGCTCTGATAAAGCGTTTTACGATCCGATCTTCCAAAGAATGGAATGAAATAACCACCAATCTGCCGTTAGGACTCAAAACTCTAGCCGACTGTTCTAAAACTTGCTTTAACTCTTCTAATTCTTTGTTAATTTCAATCCGTATTGCTTGAAACGTCCTAGTAGCGGGATGTTTATTTTTTTCCCTCATAGGGATTACATCCTCAATCAAACTGGCTAATTGCTTAGTGGTCGTAATAGGACTTTCAAGTCTTCTCTCAACAATCGCTTTAGCAATACGGCGGGCAAATTTCTCTTCGCCGTACTCAAATAAAACGTTAACCAAGCATTTCTCATCTACACTTGTTAACCACTGTTCTGCCGAAAGGCCAGTCGTTTCATCCATGCGCATATCTAACGGGCCATCCCTTAAAAAACTGAAGCCTCTTTCGGGATTATCAAGTTGAGGTGACGACACCCCTAAATCCATCAATATGCCATCAATCTTGCCGATTAATCCTAAAGTCTCCAACTGCACTTCTAACTGAGAGAAACAACTATGTATTAATTTAAAGCGCCGATCTTTTAAAAGACTTTGTGCTAACTCTGAATTTATGGCATCAAGATCACGATCAAAGGCTATTAACTGTCCTTCTTGTCCCAACAAAGTTAACACACCTTGACTATGCCCACCCCGACCAAAAGTACAATCAAGGTAAATACCGTCTTTTTTAATCGCCAACTGATGCAAAGCTTCAGCATACATTACGGGTAAATGCTCCATCAAAACTCCCGTATTAAAATGATAAAGCGCCTAACTCTTCCAGACCCTCATCATCATCACCCGTTAACCATTCTTGTTCTTTTGCAATCCAGGCATCTTCACTCCAGATTTCAAATTTTTTAAGCTGTCCAACAAGCACAATTTTTTTATCCATTCCAGCAAATTTCCTTAGTTTTTCAGGTAACAATAAGCGTCCTTGTCCGTCCATCTCACACTCAGATGCGTTTCCAATCAAAAAACGTCTTAATTTGCCTGCCGTTTTATTTAAAGTAGGTAATTTACTGATGGTCTCCTCAAGATGTTCCCATTCTGGCAAGGGATAGAGCCACAAACAGCCAGTTTCACCGATACACCTTTCGTTTACTGCAATCGTTACAATCATTTGACGCTCGCAGCAATCCTGCAATTCTTCCCGATACTTGGTAGGAACGGCAATACGACCTTTATCGTCTAAATTAATTGCACTAATTCCTCGAAACAACAATGACTCCAGATATTTTCAGGAAAAACCACTTTTCACCACTTTTTTACCACTCGCGGTCACTATAAATTCCAATTCAACTATAGTCAAGAAGGTTTTCACTTAAACTCTTTCTTTTTTGACAATGACTTACATCACTTTTGAAGATAAATAAAATAAGGGGAAAAAACCCAAAATAAATAACACGTCTTATCAGATGCTTAATTAAAATTATTGACAAAACACATTAAGAATAAGTCAATAAACATCGGTTAGATTGATAATAAAGAAAATATTAAAAATACAGAAAATTACCGCAAGGGTTACCTTGAGCAAATTTTAAAGAAATGTAACGCTATGTTTAGCGCAACGAACTAACATAATGAATCTGGCAACCCATTATTTAACACAAAAAAATAAAAAAGAAAGAGTTAGCCTGTAAGCCGGGTTCTGTCGTGAACAGTCATTCATCTAGGCTGCAAGTCACCCTGCAGCTCAAGCAATCTACCCAGGAACCGCGCGGGCCACGCGTCTGTTCCTCTATTTGATCTTGCTCCGGGTGGGGTTTACCATGCCACTCCTGTTACCAGTTGCGCGGTGCGCTCTTACCGCACCTTTTCACCCTTACCTAGCATTAAAATGCTAGGCGGTTTATTTTCTGCGGCACTTTCCGTAGGCTCACGCCTCCCAGGCGTTACCTGGCACCCTGCCCAATGGAGCCCGGACTTTCCTCCATCTTATCTTTAACAATAAAACAGCGACTGTCCAGCCAACTCTCTCACGTTCAGTATAATGCATTAAGGTATTTAAAGCGAATTCACGCCTATTCTTTTCATGACTTCTAATTCATATCCAGGAAAAAGAACCCAGCAACGCAAGCTACAAGACCACGAGGTATAGTCCCTATACCTGCTGTTATAGCTCCTGTACCTGCAGGTACAATGACTATACCTCCTGTTACAGCTCCTATACCTGCAGGAATAATGACTGTACCTGCTGTTACAGCTCCTGTCGCTGCAGGTGCAATGACTGTACCTCCTGTTATAGACCCTGTACCTGCAGGTACAATGACGATACCTGCAGGTACAGTCCCTATAGCTGCAGGTGCAATGTCTGTACCTCCTGTTACAGTCCCTATAGCTGCAGGTACAATGACTGTACCTCCTGTTATCGTACCTGTACCTGCAGGTACAGCCCCTATACTTTTCATGACTTCTGCCCCGTATCCAGTAAAATGCCCGCATCAAAGCAATTTCAATCAGGAATCGATTTAAAAAAGTCAAAGTTGATATTAAACTCACGTTACCTTATCACCCGCTACGCGGCAGACGCGCCTTAACCAAAAAGGACTTTGAAGAACAATATGACCTATTTGACAAGACAAGCCAAATCACTTGACTGACTGCGCGACCAGTTGACTGTACAGAATTTCGGGTTCATAAGCATGATGGCAAAAAGCACCCTACCCAAGATGCAGTAATTAAGATGCTCAGCCTCAATACCCTTACCCAATAAACGTTCGAGCGGTTTATCTTTGAAAAAGTGCGGCATAAATCAGTTTCACTTTAGGTTGGAATGCAGAATGTCGGTAACAGCATTTCCTAGTGCCGAGATAATACTTTCTCAGCCGCTTAAACTCGGGACTTGTTTATGTGGCAAATAAGCGTATTATTTACATATAAATAACGTACTTATAGCACAACAGGAGATCTTATATGAGTATTGATAAAGAAGTCGTCCGTCTTAGTCTATCCGTATCACCAGAACTTAATGAACGGCTGGAACACCTCGCTTCATCAGGATGCACCACCAAAACAGAAATTCTACGCAAAGCTATTGCCTTATATGACGTCGTAGCGGAGGCAAAAACAGAAAAAAAACGTTTTGGTATTCTTGATCAAAATAAAAAATTGCTGACTGAAATTGTAGGCATCTAATGACAGATTCTGATCAGATCAAAAGTTCTGAACCCCAAATCAACCTAGGACAAATCGTAGGCAAAGATCACAAATACGAACTGTCAGTGAGCAATGAAACATCAGAAGATGCTACCGTCAGACGGTCAAAGGAAATCGCCGATGCAGAATTATCGAGAAAAATGACTTATGTTCTTTTCTGTTTTGCACTACTGATAATCAGTATCGTCTTTATAGGCTGTGTTTACACCTTTGCCACGGGTTTAGCCGATGACAAAAAATGGGCTGCTGGCATTGTCAGCGCCATAGCATCAGGCTTAGTTGGCTTTTTGGTCGGACAAGGCAAAAAGTAATTTATGACCCGCTCGGAGTTACCTCCCCCCACAAGCTGGAAACTAGATGATATAAAAGCGAACATGGATAAACATCGGTAATTTGTTGTTTCAATTTGTGTATTGGCTACCCATAGAGACTTGTATAGAATTGGAGAAATCAAGCTATCCCTGCCCCTTATCCAGTAAAATGCCCTCATCAAAGCAATCAATCAGGATACGAAACACCCCATGCAAGGAACCCAACTTAGAAAATTAGAAGCGGAATTATGGCGAGCCGCTGACCAATTGCGTGCCAATAGCAAACTGACGGCCTCGGAATACTCGATGCCGGTGTTGGGCCTCATCTTCTTACGCCATGCGTATAATCGCTTTAAAAAAGTCAAAGTAGATATTGAACTCACCTTACCTTATCACCCGCAACGCGGTAGACGCGCCTTAACCAAAAAGGACTTTGAAGAACAAAACGCCATGTTCTTACCCGATGCCGCGCAATTTGACTACCTGGTCAACTTACCCGAAAGCGCCGACATTGGAGCAGCCATCGACACCGCCATGAAATTGATTGAGGACGAATACGACAACCTCAAAGGCGTATTACCCAAAAACTTCTCAATTTTTAGTAAAGACCTATTACGCGAACTGTTGCGCATCTTTAATAAAGAAGTGCTGCAAAAAGCTGAAGGTGATTTATTTGGCAAGATTTACGAATACTTCCTCGGCAAGTTTGCCATGACCGGCGCCCAAGAAGGCGGCGAATTCTTTACCCCCATGAGCCTGGTACAAACCATCGTCAATGTCATCGAACCTGATCATGGCATCGTCTTTGATCCCGCTTGCGGAAGTGCCGGCATGTTTGTGCAAACGGGTTATTTTATTGAAAGCGAAGGCTTAAAACCGGCTGAAAAAGTCACCTTTTACGGACAAGAGAAAGCCGACCTAAATACTAAACTCGCCAAGATGAACCTCACCGTTCATGGCTTGGAAGGCAATATTCAAGAGGGCAACACCTTTTATGAAGACAAACACAGCCTGGTCGGTGGCGCTGATTTTGTCATGGCCAATCCACCGTTTAATGTCGATGGCGTTGATAAAGCCAAAGATACCGTCAAGAAAGACCCGCGTTTAGTGTTGGACGGTAAAGTCAATCTACCCAAAAACGACAACGCCAATTACTTATGGATACAGTATTTTTACAACTACCTAAAACCCACCGGTAGGGCCGGCTTTGTCATGGCTTCCTCTGCCAGTGATGCCGGACACAGTGAAAAAGACATTCGGGAAAAGTTGGTCAAAACCGGTGCCGTTGATGTGATGGTTGCCATCGGTAATAACTTTTTCTATACCCGCTCCCTGCCCTGCACCTTATGGTTTTATGACCGTGCGAAAGAAACGGTAGAGGCCACCTCACCGACACTGGCAGCCCATGCGCATAATCATAAAGACCATGTATTGATGTTGGATGCGCGAAAAATTTACCGCAAAGTCACCAGCAAAGTAAATGACTTTAGCCCGGAGCAATTACAAAACCTGATTTGTATCGTTAACCTATATCGCGGCAAACCCCAAAAGTTTACCGACACGGTACAAGGCTATTTGGAAAGCTCGGCTAACTTGGCTAAAGACACCGCCGCCGTGCTACTCGAATTGCAACAGCAATTACAGGCTGTTCATACCACCGTCAGCGAATTTGCTCAGCGTTATGTTCAAGACGATGCGTCAGCCAGTGTGTTTGTTGATGCCTTAAATCTTGAAGACCTCGCCAGCGTTTACGCACAACAAGACCGCTTAATCGCCGCCACTCAAGCAGAAAACCAAACCGCGCAGACTGAAAACGCCACACTTGAAAACATCGCCTTACTCTGCAAAGCCTTAAGAAAACCGCAAGACAAAGTTATTAAACAGTTATTGGATGCAATTAGCAGCGCCGTTAAAACGCAGCAATTAAGCAAAAACAAAGACTGGAAAGACCTTAATCTTAAAGATGCCCTCGACCGACTTAAGGCCTTGCAACAGCAACTCAGCGGTAATCCCGATGAAGGCGATGCCGGTTTATTGCATGACACGGACTATTTCTGGAAACAGGCGCATTGGTTACAAAGCCGTTTCCCAAATGGGATTTATACCGATGTCGAAGGCTTATGCAAAGTGGTTAATCAAGGTGACATTGAAGCCAAAGATTGGAGCTTAAGTCCGGGGCGCTATGTGGGCGTAGATGCCGCTATCGATGATGACTTTGATTATGAAGAACGCTTGAATGAGATACATATTGAGTTAGCGGGGTTGAATGAAGAGGCGGTGGCATTGGCGGGGTTGATTGCTGATAATTTTAAGACGGTATTGTTATGAAGTGGGAGAAAATTGATTTTGGAGACTTATATCAACTACCATCCAAAAACGGATTGAACCGACCTAGTCGAGTTCGTGGTAGCGGTTACAAAATGATTAATATGGGGGAGCTTTTTGCAAATGATCGAATAAAAGACATTCCAATGGAACTAGTTCTATTAAATGACAGGGAAATAGAAACATCCAATATATTAGTAAACGATTTACTTTTTGCACGACAATCACTAATAGCTTCTGGAGCCGGAAAGTGCTCAATAGTACTAGAAGCTCCCGAAATAACAACTTTTGAAAGTCATTTAATAAGAGTGAGATTAAATGAAGAAAAATCCAATCCTCTATTTTATTACTACTATTTTAAAACGCCTTTTGCCAATATGAAATCATTGGTTCAGCAAGGCGTTCAGGCGGGTATTAGAGGTTCAGAGCTTAAGTTTCTTAAAGTGATTAATCCTCCACTCCCCACCCAACGCAAAATCGCCTCCATCTTATCGGCTTATGATGATTTGATAGAAAACAATTTGAAGCGGATAAAGTTGCTGGAGGAGCAGGCATTTTTGACGTACAAAGGAATTGTCAGTAGTGAA
>CAIQNQ010000117.1 GCA_903873165.1 uncultured Methylococcaceae bacterium
AAGAAATAGATTAAGATACTCACGAAAGCAGAGAAGAACGCTGATACTGGAGCAACGTCTTTACCGAAAGTTCTTAATGTACCTTTTTCAACCATTCTGATGTACTCAGGAGTACCAGTTCTTACGTAGTGGTAACCTTGTAAATCAGCAAGAGTCATTACCATACCGTTATATTCAACAGGTACGTGTAATGGCGCAATGATTGGCCAGTTGCCTGGGTAGAATAATAAGCCGTAAGCCATACCACCTAAAACTGCAGTAGCTGTCATACTTCCAGTTAACATCAAGACTGCATCCAAAACGATTGCGCCTGGAAATAAGTTTGAAGGGAAGCAGAAGTTTACTGGGAAATAAGTCCAGCCCCAGAAGTTTAAGTATCTGTTGATCCACTCACCTAAAAGAAGACCTAATACACAAACAACAGCGCCAAATGGCAAACGGTAACGCCACCACAAGCAAGCTTGAACAGCAGCAGGGAAAGTGATTGAAACGATTGGAGCTACAGTTACCCATAGACGACGATCTTTCCAGTCAGTCCAGAAATCCCAGTCACCACCAGTTAACATGTAGTGAATGTGATAACCACCAAGTACAACGAAGAACAATGTAAACAAAATTAGCCAATCGAACGTGCGTGAAACTTTAACCGCTTCTGCGCGTGATCGTACAGCTGATTGAGATGCGCTCATTAGCTTACCTCCTAAAGGATTTAAATTATTTTTATAAAAGACTATCTTCTCTATGTTGTCTCACCTTGAAAAGGGGTGAGACAACTAGGAGATAGTTATTACAGCCAAGACTTGCTTATTAATTAAGCTAGATCTTTTTTAAGAAGTTTAGAAATAGACTGAACTTCTATGTTTACCACACCTAATACACCTAAAGCAGCCCATCCGAAGAATACGAAACCGTAGTGTAAAGGAGCAACAAACAACTCTTCCATAAACCAGAAAGTGTGACCCCATTCATTCAAACCAACATTTGGTAAGATCATGAAAGGACCAACTACTGATACTAAGTACTGAAGAGGCAAACCTTTTTGATATGCTGGTAATCTTGTTTTAGCATATAAGAAAGCTGCACCACCAGTAATGATGTAGATAGGATAGCTCAAGTAGAATTCGATGATGTGACTTGGTGTGAAGTCAGTATCACGAACGATAGTTTGATGCCATGTACCATCTTGCTCAGTGAAGTAGCTAGCGCCATAGTAAATAGCCCATGCGTAACATACTAACCAAACCCAGTGATGAAAATGTCTTCTTAACTCTTCTCTTGGAGTGATTGATAACACTTTACGGTCACGAGATTTCCACAAATAACCCCATAGGATACCTGCAGTTGACACTTCTAACACGAACTCGATGTACAAAAAGTTCATCCAGTAAGTTTCGAATTCTGGCGCGAATGAATCTAGACCAGCTGACCAGCCATATACACCTTCGTACCAACGAACCCAACCATAAAATATGATATATAGCAAAGAGCCTAATACCAAATTTCTAACATTTAACAGCGGTGCTTCCGCAGCATCAGTTTTCACTGATTCAGTTGTAGCTGCCATTTCTACCTCCTAAAAATTAACAAAATCCCCAGCCTTATGACTAGGACTCTATGGTTTAACTCCTTTTTCTTACTCCACTGGTTCATAAAATTTACAGTGAAATATCACCAAGTCAATTTGGTGAGCAATCAGTCTACCAGCTCATAAAACCTTGTCAAGTCAAAAAATTACTTAGCTTTGTTTTTTTATTAATTCGGTTATATTCACTATAAATCGACTGTCCTCTATAGTCTGATTTCTGTTAGTATTATTTCCAATATTTACCCATTCTTACAACTTAAACACACTATAAATTTATGAAAAAATATCGAAGCTTTATATTCATCATCGCCTTTATTGCGTTACTCTTAACTCAATACAAACTGGTTATGCCATTTGTATATAAAGTAGTTTCATCTGACCTTTTTTTAGTCAACAGCAACGACCAAGCCAGCCAAATAGCTATATCAACCCCGCTAACTGACATTGCTTTCCACTTTTGTAATGACTATATCAAATCTGAACTTGATGAGAATGTTAAGGTTACTTTTCCTGATAAAGCACTCAATGCCTGGACTTTAGGTAACTACCAGTTTTTAATCAGTGCTGACATTACTTTAACGGGTGCTGACGCTGTGACATCTACTAAGAAGTACGCTTGCCGCATAACTTACAATAATAGTGATGACCAAGCGGGTATTAATGACTTTGCTAACTGGTCTATCATTGGAGTATCTGGCTTAAAAGAAAACTAAAATACTTTTGCTTACAATCTTAATATTATTTCCTACTAATCAACTGTGACAACATTAATTAGTAGGAAATTTTTTTGTCGTATTAGCTAGACATAACTTCTATTCTGCCTTTATTTACTCTAACTATAAAGCTGACTATATCTTCATAAGCTGGGGGCGTTTTTACTTTACCCGTTTTAATACAAAATTTTGCCCCATGGCGTGGACATACTATTTCACCACCCTCAACGACACCACTGCCGATTTCTCCGCCATCATGTGAACATACATCCTCAATTGCATAAAAATCGCCATCCAAATTAAATACTGCGACATCGACACCATCGACATCTACAACAATATTTTCACCGATTGCTAACGCTGACTCCGCAATCACATCAACCCATTCAGCCATTTACCACCCTCATTTGAATTTAGTTTTTAAGATAAACATCGTAACGCAATAGCTTTCCATGATAACTTTCACTAGGCTTGCCTCCTAAAGGTTCCGCATAATCAGGACTTTTAACAACCACTCTCTTACCAGTCGCCTTTAAAGCAGCCTCAAATAATAATTCTTTATCCTGATCATCACCCAATAAATCTCGTAGCACTACCATTGATTTTTTAGCTAATGCTGATTTCCTTCGCTTTGGAGGAAACATGGGATCTAAATAAATGCAATCTGGCTTCGACTCTAATGTCGCTAACAACTCAATTGCATTTCCTTTTAATAACTTCGGAGACTGTAATTGTAAGTTTCGCATCCAATCAACTTGCTCTAAGCGTTTAAAGCCATCTTCAAGCAATTCAGCCATCACCGGCGATCTTTCAATACAAGTCAAGTCATAACCCATACGAAAAATATGTAAGCTATCTTGCCCCCAACCAGTAGTCGCATCGACAACTGTTCTGGTTTTTCGACCTAAAGCATGTGCTAAGGCGTCTTGCTTGGGAGCGGGCCAAGAGCGTTGTTCGCCATTACGTGGCTCAATATCTACCACTAAGCCACCCTTTTTGAGCAATTCTTTATCAAGTAACTTTAGACAACCGTCTCGCCAACTTAAAAAAAAATCCTCAGGACACTCTTTATCGATTGTTTCATAGAGAGGCACAGACAACCTGTCCGCTAATTCTTGGGACTTTCGTTTATCGTCTGCGCTCGGGTGGAGTACCGCTAATTTTCCGGTATATTGATGCACTATCTCTTAGAACTGTTTACTCGGTTGAAATAGCTTCTTGTTGATTTTTTAATGCCGCATCTAGGGTATGCCATGCTAATGTTGCACACTTAACTCGGGCAGGATATTCACGTACACCCGCTAATACTGCCAACTTACCTATCGCTTCAAGATTAAAATGCTCATCCTTACCCGTCGTCATTTCATGAAACTGCTTAAATAAAGCTTCTGCCTCCTGCTCTGTTTTACCTTTAACAATTTCAGTCATTAAAGACACAGAGGCTGTTGAAATTGCACACCCCGAGCCTTGAAAGCTAGCATCTGTAATGACATCACCTGCCATTTTCAGATATAAGGTTAACCGATCTCCGCATAAAGGATTAAATCCCTCTACTTTTCTATCCGCATCTTCTATTATTCGAAAATTACGTGGATTACGATTATGGTCAAAAATAACTTCTTGATATAAATCTCGTAAATCATCAAACATTAGCCAAACACCTCAATCAAAGATTCTATGCCACTCATTAATACATCAATTTCTTGACGGGTATTATACAGCCCAAATGACGCCCGTGCAGTAGCCGGCACATTATAAAAATCCATGACAGGCATAGCACAATGATGACCTGCCCTAATGGCAATACCTAAGCTATCTAACATAGTACCAATATCATGCGGATGAATCTTATCTAACACAAATGACAAGATAGCACCTTTATGTTCAGCCTCACCAATAATCCTTAAGCCTTTAATTGCCTGAGCTTTCTCTGTCGCATAACGCAATAATTCTGCTTCATGAGCAGCAATTACAGCCATGCCTATACTGTTGATATAATCAATTGCCGCACCCAAACCAATCACATCCGCGATATTCGGTGTACCCGCTTCAAACTTATACGGCAAGGTATTGTATTCAGTTTCAGTAAAGGTTACTTTACGAATCATATCACCGCCCCCTTGATAAGGTGGCATTGCTTCTAATAAGGCTTGTTTTCCATACAACACACCCGTGCCTGTTGGTGCATAGAGTTTATGACCAGAAAAAACATAAAAATCACAATCTAAAGCCTGCACATCCACCTCTATATGCGGAATAGCCTGTGCCCCATCTAACAACACCGGAATATTCTTAGCGTGAGCCGCTTCAATAATCGCTTTAACAGGATTAATTGTCCCCAAAGCATTCGACATGTGTACAACTGAAACTAATTTTGTTTTATCACTCAACAATTGCTCAAACTCGGCAAAGATTAATTCACCCGTTTGATTAATAGGCGCAACCTTTAACACCGCCCCAGTTTGCTCACACAACATTTGCCAAGGCACAATATTAGAATGATGCTCCATTGCCGTAATCAACACCTCATCACCGGCTTTAAGATTAGCTTTACCATAAGTTTGCGCGACTAAATTAATCGCCTCTGTCGCGCCTTTAACAAAGATTATTTCTTTATCACTGCTAGCATTAATAAACTCTTTTACTTTGGTACGTGCCACTTCAAATTTATCAGTCGAACGCACACTTAAGGTATGTACGCCACGATGCACATTGGCATAATCATGACTATAAACATGCACTATGCTATCAATTACACACTGGGGTTTTTGACATGTCGCGGCATTATCTAAATACACTAAATCTTTCCCGCGAATCTTTTCCTTTAGAATAGGGAAATCTTGGCGTATTTTTTCTACATCTAATGTCATAACCATTCCTTATCGATGCCCTCTTGCGGAAAGCGCAGTAACACTTGCCCCAAAATGACATCATGTAAACTTTTAATCTTAACTTTATCAACCATTTCATTTGCAAAAGCAAAGGTCAACATATTACGAGCGGTCTCTTCATCGACACAACGGGATTGAAGATAGAAAATTGACTTCTCATCTAACTGCCCAACGGTTACTCCATGCCCACACTTCACATCATCAGCATAAATTTCTAACTGCGGCTTAGTGTCTGCTTCGGCGTCATTCGATAACAACAAATTACGATTATTCATTTGCGAATCCGTTTTCTGGGCATCTTCCGCCACTACGACACGCCCCTGAAATACGCCTCTCGCTTTGTCATCCAACACGCCTTTATACAACTCTCGACTAATGCCATGCGGTTTTAAATGATTAATACGTGTGTGATTATCAATATGCTGACGTTTAACGCCTAAATACAAACCGTTTAACTCACACTCAGACGCTTGATCTAAATCAGTATGCACATCAGAACGAGCCAACAAACCACCCAAGGCAAAATTATCATGACGAAAGCGGGCATCTCTGGCTTGCTTTACATAAGTTCCACCAAAATGCAGGGCTTTCTCAGATTCCACTTGCACTTTATAGAGCGTCACATCCGCATTTTGCCCAACAAAGACTTCTGCAATTGCCACTGATACATAAGCACCTTCTAAACCCACAAAAGTTTCAATTAATTGTGCTTCTGACTGCTCATCAGCAACAATGACAGTTCGGGTGTTAATAGCGACAGCAGATTGAGTTGCAACATGTACTATCTGAATCGGTTTTGCTAAGACCTGTTTAGCCGGAATATGCACCCAAACGCCATCCGCAAAATAAGCACTGTTAAAGGCAACAAAACCATTCTCATCAAAATTAACGGCTTGATTTAATTTATCGGTAAGCAAAGCCGCACTTGCTGGTTCTGCTAAAGCTTGTGCCAAACTAGAAACAACAACCCCCGCTGGCAAACCATCTAGCACTGATAATTCTGCAGAAAAGAAACCATCTACTAAAACAATCGACCAAGCATCCGCTAACTGATAATTCTTTAACCACTCAGCATCAACTGCAATTGATGCTGAGTGCTGAGCCGGTAAAAATAGCGTTTTAGCTAAAGCTGAAATCTGCGTATATCGCCACTCTTCATCTCGTGCAGCAGGAAAGCCAGTTGAAGTAAATTGCTCTAATGCATCGGCTCTTTGTTGCTTTAACCAAGCGACTGATTGCTCAGACAAATCAGCAAAGGTCTGTGCATAAGCATCTATATATTGACTACTATTTGCCACAGCCATTAAGCCGACGCCTCCGCGTCTTCTAGCCAACTATAGCCTTTCTCTTCAAGCTCTAAAGCCAACTCTGGCCCACCCGACTTAACGATTTGTCCATGCGCTAATACATGCACAAAATCCGGCTTAATATAATCTAATAAGCGCTGATAATGCGTTACCATCACAAAGGACCGATCCGGAGAACGTAAAGAATTAACACCCTCAGACACAATCTTTAACGCATCAATATCTAAACCAGAATCTGTTTCATCTAAGATACACAGCTTAGGCTCAAGAATAGCCATTTGTAATATTTCATTACGCTTCTTCTCACCACCCGAAAAACCTTCATTCACCGCGCGGTATAAAAACTTCTCATCCATTTCTAACAAACGCACTTTACCTTTCACCAAGGTTAAAAAGTCCATAGCGTCCACTTCAGATTGACCATGATGCTTACGAATTGAATTAAGTGCCGCTTTTAATAAATACACATTACTCACACCGGGTATTTCTACAGGGTATTGAAACGCTAAGAACACCCCTTCACGCGCTCTAATTTCAGGCGGCATGTCTAATAAATCTTTACCTTGATAAGTTGCCGAACCCTCCGTTACGGTATAACCACTCTTACCCGATAAGATATGTGACAACGTACTTTTACCTGAACCATTAGGCCCCATTATCGCGTGAATTTCACCCGGTTTAATCTCAAGATTAATACCTTTAAGAATGGGTTTATCGCCCACACTCACGTGAAGATTTTTTATGCTAAGCATTGATTGTTACCTATTTGTTTTAGGGCTTTAAGCCCATTCCTTAAAAATTCTATATGACGCTTCAGTATTAACCCACTGAGCCTTCAAGACTTAAGCCTAATAAAGCCTGCGCTTCAACCGCAAACTCCATCGGTAGTTCTTTGAAAACCTCTTTACAAAAACCATTCACGATCATTGACACAGCATCTTCGGCAGAAAGTCCGCGTTGCTGACAAAAGAACAACTGGTCTTCGCTAATCTTAGACGTCGTCGCTTCATGCTCTACTTGTGCAGAAGGCTGCTTTACTTCTATATAAGGGAAGGTATGCGCACCACACTGATCACCCACCAATAAAGAATCGCACTGCGTATAGTTACGGGCATTCTCTGCACTCTTTAGCACTTTAACCAAACCACGATAGGTGTTTTGCGCCTTACCCGCAGAGATACCTTTAGAAACAATCGTACTACGGGTGTTTTTACCAATATGAATCATCTTGGTACCGGTATCAGCCTGTTGATAATTATTAGTTAACGCGACTGAATAAAACTCACCGACTGAATTATCACCCGTTAAAACGCAACTAGGATATTTCCAGGTAATCGCCGAACCCGTTTCTACTTGCGTCCAAGACACCTTAGAGTTCTCACCACGACAATCTGCACGTTTAGTCACAAAGTTATAAATACCCCCTAAACCGTTTTTATCGCCTGGATACCAATTCTGTACCGTTGAATATTTAATCACCGCATCTTTCATCGCAACCAACTCTACAACCGCAGCATGTAATTGATTTTCATCACGCATCGGTGCAGTACAGCCTTCTAAATAACTGACATGGCTACCTTCATCAGCAATAATCAAGGTTCTTTCAAACTGTCCTGTATTAGCGGCATTAATTCTAAAGTAGGTTGATAATTCCATAGGGCAACGCACGCCTTTTGGGATATACACAAATGAACCATCCGTAAATACCGCCGCATTTAAAGCTGCAAAATAATTATCACTAATAGGAACGACAGAACCCAAATACTCCTTAATTAACTCTGGATGATCACGCAAAGCTTCAGATATTGGGCAGAAGATCACGCCCGCATCTTTTAACTTACCCTTAAACGTTGTCGCTACCGACACACTATCAAATACCGCATCAACCGCCACACCCGCTAAACGCTCTTGCTCATCAAGAGGGATGCCTAATTTCTTATACGCTTCTAAGACTTGTGGATCAATTTCATCCAGGCTTTTAGGGCCATCTTCTTTGCGCTTAGGTGCTGAATAATAACTAATAGACTGGTAATCGATTGGATCAAACTTTACAAACGCCCATTCTGGAGACTTCATGGTTTGCCAATGTCTAAACGCCTTTAGACGATACTCCAGCATAAACTCAGGTTCGTTCTTAATCTTGGATAATTTAGCAATAACATCCTCATCTAAACCGGGCAAAAAGGTTGTGGTTTCTAATTCCGTCACAAAACCTTGTTTGTATTCTTGATTGATAAGGTTGTTGATTTCTTGAGTACTAGCTGACATAAAAATTCTCTATAAAATTCGTAATGATAAGCAGGGCAGAAGCGCCAAACTGACTAACGATGTAAACTGGCGATAGGAATAAAAACCTCTGACTTCCATGCTAAATCATGCCTGGAAGAAGGTTTAATCATATCAGCCAACGTAACTGACTCTAAGGCATCATGAATGGCTCGATTAATTAAATGCCAATTGCCGCGAATATCACAACCAGAAGCTTGCTCACAACCCTGCTGAGAAATACTGCACTCAGTCAAAGCAATCGGCCCTTCTAAAGCACTAATCACGTTGGCGATAGTTATCGCTTCAGGACTTCTAGCTAAGGCATAGCCACCCTTAGCACCCCGAGTAGAAATTAATACCTTTGCATTCACCAAAAGCTTTAATATTTTACTTACCGTCGGTATTGCAATCCCAGTCACTGCTGCTAAATCCACCGCAGTACGAACCTGCGTGTTTTCTTTCGCCATTAGACTTAATATGACTGTTGCATAATCTGTTAACTTACTAACTCGTAACATCTCACCCCCGTTAATTGTGTACCATTATAGTACTATTTAAATCCATAGTAAAGTACTTGGTATTTGCCAGGATGCTTGCCAATTAATGCTCGCTCCGTATAATTGATGCTATTAACATTATTCTTAACAACAGGCTTCAGAAATAGTGAATCAGATGGGCATTCTCAGTTTACTGCTTTGGACACCCGCATTAGGCGTTCTCGTGTTAATTTTTGCACCTAATCAAAACACCCAAGCTATTCGCATTATCGCCAATTTTTTCACTACCGTAACGCTATTACTAAGCTTCTGGATACTACACCTTTACCAACAAAACACTGCCGAACTGCAATTTAACGAATATTTCCCGCTCAACCCTAATCTAGGCAGTGCTTATGCTTTAGGAGTCGATGGGCTCTCAATGCCCATGTTGCTGTTAGGAACTCTACTTACCTCTATTGCTTTACTGGCCTCTTACCCTCGCACAGAGAATGTTAAAGGCTATTATTTGAGCATCTTATTATTGGAATTTGGCTTATTAGGGGTTTTTTTAGCGCAGGATTGGGCACTCTTTTATATAGCATGGGAACTTACCTTAATCCCCTTATTCTTCCTCATTGGTCGATGGGGTGGTAAACGCCGCCATGCCGCGAGTTTAAATTTTGTACTTTATACCATGGTTGGCTCAGTATTTATGCTGATGAGTTTGCTCGCCATCAGTCAATATGACTTACAACAAGCGGGATCTTTGATGTCTACCATGCATCAAGCCGCCAAAGACATGCCAAGAAATGAACAAATATTAGTGCTATTAGGCTTTTTAATTGGCTTTGGGGTAAAAATACCGATATTTCCCTTGCATGGTTGGCTACCCTTAGCGCATGTTGAAGCACCTAGCCCAGTGAGCATCCTATTATCAGGCGTGCTACTAAAAATGGGCGCTTATGGTCTTATCAGAGCAGTTAACATGCTCCCTGAAGCAGCTCACATCCTGCAACCCCTATTAATTTCTCTAGCCCTATTCGGCATGATTTATGGTGGCCTATTAGCATGGCGACAAACCGATCTAAAAGCCATGATTGCCTATTCCTCACTCAGCCACATGGGTATTGTATTATTAGGTATTGCCAGTTTAAATCAAATGGGACTCACCGGCGCCGTATTGCAAATGACCGCACATGGCTTAATCTCTGGCGCACTCTTTTTATTGATTGGCTTATTATATGAGCGCACTCATACTCGAAACATCCAAGACTTCGGCGGATTAATCCATAGTATGCCGCGCTTTGCTTTATTGATTAGCTTGGCTTTATTAGGTGCTATGGGACTCCCGGGTACCTTTGGATTTATCGCAGAACTTCATGCGCTAATGGGTGGCTTTCAACAATGGGGGGTATTAATGATATTGTTTAGCATCACCGTACTGATTAGTGCCGCCTACGCAATGCGCAGCATCAACTTATTATTATTAGGCCCAGATAAAGCCAACAAATTCAACTTAACCGACTTAAACGGACGCGAACAACTGGCCGCCGGTATTTTAGTCATCAGCATCATCGGCTTAGGCTTAATACCTAGCCCAGTCATAGAGTTATCAGCCACAACTATTAACACTATGATTAACCAAATAAGCCAACGTCTGCTATAAATAACCATGCACACACCCGTCATTACAGCACAACAACGAGACGAAATAGCCGCAATCTTAGCAGAGCTAGATACCGTGCTACCTGCACAAGCACCCATCCTTAACTTTGTGCATCACAATACCTTGCACGGATTTCAGCATCTACCCTTTGAACAAGCCTTAGCCGAATTCAATGAGCTGACTGGTATTAATGCCTATTTACCCGAATCCAAAAGCCGACTTTTCTATCAACAAGGCCGGATTACTGATGATGACATCAACCTTGCTCTTGCAGAAAACCCACAACTAGATGCAGAACAAGTGGTCTGCCAAATAGACACCCGCAACATTACTAAAAAAGAACTTTATCAACTTGCTTTATTATTTGACTTTAAAGTGCTCACTATGAGTGAATTAAAGTGGCAAAACGATGAGTTAGACGCGTTAAACACCGTGCAAAAAGATGTACCTCGTCTTATTCAGGCCGCCTTATTTAAAGATGAACCCTCTAAAAACTCGGCCATTAAGCAATTATGGAACCGTATTGTCGAGCTGCTGGATTTACAAGAAACCACTTTACACCCAGAAGACCTACTTGATTTATCCTTAGAACAAGCCGAAGAATGGTTAGCCAACTACGCATCATTCAAACCCACTCAAGAACAACGCCTGGGTGAAGAATCCAATGACACCAAAGCACTGGATGAATTATTTTTACAAATTGGCGCCCCGTTAACGCTAAGAGATATCATCATTAAACTGTCAGGCATCGATATCCTCGACTCCGTTAGACCGCAACTGATTAGAATCTGCGCGTCCACCTTAGATGAAGGCATTGCAGCCTGGCAAAACCCAGACAACAACCACTTAGGTTTGTATTCGACTTGGCGAGCTGTCCTAAAATACGACGCTGATCCATTTTTGCATGAACTCCCTAATTGGCAAGAAGCCTTGGCTGAATTACCAGAAGCAGCCATTGATGCCATCATCTTACAACTGACTCAATTAGAAATACCTCAGCAACATTGGGCAAGCTACTTACAACGCTTAGCACTTGAGATTCCTGGCTGGGCGGGGATGATTAATTGGCGGCAACACCACCCAAGCTACCTAAGCCAAGACCTTGCACCGCCGACACTAGCAGATTTTCTAGCGATACGTTTAACGTTAGATAGATTATGGTTAAACCATGTCTGCATGGAAATATGGAATACCCCAGCGACTTTAACCACATTACATGCCTATTTCCGTAAGAATCTTGCCGAATTTACCGTGCGTCTGTATTTGTATAAAGGTAATTTACCTGAATACTTGACTCAGTTAGCTGAAACCCTCACCATCAAAGCAGATCCAGAACGCCAAAGTCGCGCCGCTTGGCAACAATTAACCGAACTTATCTGGACATGGAAATGCTACCGCATAGCAGGACAAAATGACGGTCATAGAGCACACAATACCGGTTGGCGCTTATTCCGGTTATGCCAACATCTAGGCTTAACCCCCAACCAAGTTAAGGGCTTAAACAAATCCGATCTATTAGCAATGCTGGATGTGCTCAATCAGTTTGATGAAACAGCACGCCAAAAAATCTGGCTTACCGCTTATGAGATTAATTATCGTGAGCGCTTATTAAGCACCCTAAGCGCCAATCATTTGAGAGGACGCTGGGCAACACGTAGCCATCCACCGAAGGCACAGCTTATATTTTGCATGGATGATAGAGAAGAAGGCTTTCGTCGGCATTTAGAAGAATACCAACCCGCATTAGAAACCTTTGGAGCGGCAGGCTTTTTTGGCGTTGCCATGAATTATCAAGGGTTAGATGACCCACATTTAAGCCCATTATGTCCGATCGTGGTTGCGCCTGCGCACGACATCTATGAAACCGCCTTAAATCAACAGCAATTACACCGTCATAACCAGCTTAAGAAGGCCCGAAAAACCCTAGCCAATGTCTTACACCATAGCTTAAGACGTAATTTACTGCTATCTAATCCGTTGATTATGCTCATGGCACCCATTACGCTAGTGGGATTAATCGCAAAATCGCTGCTACCCAGCCAAGAGCATGGTCTCTTAAAAAGCCTAGGTGCTATTCTGGCACCCTCTGTAGCGACTAAACTAAATATTAATGCTGACCATGCGCACAGCACAGCCAGCACAGCACATCCGCAACTCGGCTTTACTGATCATGAACAAGCGACCCGCGTCGCTGGATTCTTAAGAAATATAGGTCTTACTCACCAATTTTCGCCCATAGTCTTATTAATGGGGCATGGCTCAATGAGCCAAAACAACCCACATCTAGCGGCCTATGACTGTGGAGCTTGCAGTGGCAAACACGGTGGCCCCAATGCGCGAGCTTTTGCCGCCATGGCAAACAGACCTGAAATTCGTCAACTCTTATCCGAGCAAGGCATTCATATCCCTGCCGACACTTGGTTTATCGGTGCTGAACATAATACCTGCACTGAAGAAATCAGTTACTACGATTTAGATGCGTTACCTAGTCAGCAATTAGAATCGTTTAAGAACTTACAACAAGCCTTAACGCAGGCTCAACATCTATCTGCCCATGAGCGGTGTCGACGTTTAGCGTCTGCACCCAGAAATCCTAGCCTTAAAGACGCTTTGGCTCATATTCAAGAACGGGCGGTGGATTTCTCCCAAGCGCGTCCAGAACTAGGCCATGCCACTAATGCCGCCGCCTTAGTGGGTAGACGATCATTAACACAAGGCGCCTTTTTCGACCGCCGCTTATTCTTAATCTCTTATGATCCCACCCAAGATACTGAAGGTAAAATACTCGAAAACATCTTACTAGCGGTTGGCCCAGTCGGTGCCGGAATTAATCTGGAGTATTATTTTTCTACCGTTAATAATGAACGCTTAGGCTGTGGCTCTAAAGTACCCCATAACATCACTGGATTTTTTGGTGTCATGGAAGGTGCGAGTAGTGATTTACGCACGGGCTTACCGCAACAAATGGTTGAAATTCATGAGGCCATGCGCTTACAGCTGATCGTTGAAGCCAAAACCACAGTACTAGAGCGCATTTACACAGAACACGCCGGTTTAAGAGAACTTATCGGGGGCGGCTGGTTACATTTAATCGCTAAAGATCCTGACAGTGCAGACCTCTTTATCTTTAAACCTGAGCGCGGATTTACCCCTTGGCACGTCAACACCTTAGACATTCCTATGGCGGACAACTCTCGCGCTTGTTATCAAAATCAAACCTTACCTGTAGCACCCATGCTCATTAAACAACCTGAATTACAAGGCAGCTAAGACATGGATAATTTAGTTGTTTTAATTCCATTATTACCGTTTAGCGCCGCTGTTCTGGTAGCGACGGGTTATATAACCGGCTACATTAAGGGCGAAGCCAGTGAATCCAGCACCGCTACTATCGTTAACTGGGCCATCAACATGTCCTGCTTACTCGCCTTTACCTTACTCGGCGCCGACTTATTGCACAAAAACCGGGGCAGTTTAAGTTTAGGCTCATGGCTGTCTAGTGATGATTTAAACATCGAGATTAACTTTATCACCCACGGCTTTAATGTCATCTTAGCCGCACTTTTTAGTTTGATCTTAAGTATCATCTTGCGCTTCTCCGTCAATTATATGCACAGAGAAACGGGGTTTCATCGTTTCTTCGCCATCATCAGTTTATTTGCAGCGGCGATGCTATTTCTGGTTTTATCGGGCAATGCCCTAGGCAGCTTTTTTGGTTGGGAAATCGCTGGCCTGTGTTCTTATCTATTAATCCTTTATACCTATCAGCGTCCCTCTGCTAGTGTCAATGCCACTCGGGTATTTATTACCAACAGATTCGGTGACATTGGCTTTATATTGGGGATTAGCTTAACCGTAGCTTGGACAGGCAGTGCCAACTGGCTAGATTTACCTAGACTGGCTGCCGAACTCAGCACCAGTGAAGCCACCGCCATTGCCTTATGCTTTAGCCTCGCCGCGTTTACCAAATCAGCCCAAGTGCCTTTTACACCTTGGTTAGCTCGCGCTATGGAAGGGCCAACACCCTCAAGCACAGTATTCTATGGCTCCGTGATGATTAGTGCCGGTGTGTATCTTGTTTGCATGTTAGAACCAATCTTTGAAAAAGCCCCCTTCGCGATGGCAGTACTCATCGTCATTGGCGCTATTACCGCGATACACAGTTATTGGGTTGGCTTAACTCAAACAGATATTAAAAGCTCTTTAGCCTATGCCACGGCTGGACAGCTAGGCTTAATGTTTGTCGAATGTGGTTTAGGTTATTGGTCACTCGCTATTTGGCATCTCTGTGCTCATGCCATTGTGCGCTGCTATAGCTTTTTAACCGCTCCCTCTTTAATGCACAGTGTTAAAAACAACCCCATTAAACCGATTCACCCGGCGATTGCTAAAATCCAATGGGCTTATACAGCATCATTACAACGCTTTTGGTTAGATCAATTAGCCGACTGGATGCTGGTTAGACCTATTAGAAGACTGGCACATGACTTAAGTTATTTTGATGATCATGTCGTTAATCACTTGATGGGTATACCTACCCCCACCATTAACGCCATTTCATCCTTAGCAGAATTAGAAGAAAAATTACTAGGCGCCCATCCAGAACATAGCCAAAGACCCTTTACATCGGGTAGTGGTATTGCCGGTAAAATAACCAGCGGCTTTGCAGGTGTCGTACACTGGTTTGAAGACCGCTTTATATTACGCGGCATCGGTAAAGATGCCTTACATCTGGGCAGACAATTGGGGCGCATTGCTAATAAATTTGAACTATTAGTCTTAAGACCTCGTTATCTCGTGCTATTTATCTTAACCACCTTATTGCTCGCCTTTTAAGATACTCATGAACACGCCTATCATTTATTGGTCAGCAACTGCGGCCTTTCCATTACTGACGACGTTAACGTTAATACCTCTGCTCAGTATGGTGGGCATTTTATTATCACGCTCCATGACGGTAGCCTTTAGGTTTGGCTTTGCAGGTACGATGTTAACTGCATTACTCAGTGTCTACCTACTCAGTGTATTTAATTCAGGCAGCCCTAGTATTCAATTAGTTGAAAGATCCCACCTGGGCTGGTTAAGTTACGCAGTCGGAGTTGATGGCGCTAACATCCTCTTCATCCCCTTAACAGCCATCTTAACGTTACTGGCATTAACCTACACATTAATCACCCGCCATGTCACCGATCGGTTATTTATTGCCTGCCTGTTAGGGTATGAAGGCATCTTAATCGGTGCCTTTAGTGCCTTAAATCTGATGCAATTTTGGTTATGGTGTTTACTAGAATTACTACCGATTATTTTTTTAACTCGCCACGCCGGTACCGGCCATAACCGAGGCTGGATTATCACCCTATTAATGCAATATTGGGGCAGTGGTTTACTGATGACCTTAGCCGCCTTTATGTTACTAGGCTTTGGCTTAATGGATGCCGAAAATGCCCTGACGTTTGATTGGCTCACCCTCAAACAAAATAACGCCTATCTGCATGATGAAGTTCTGATATTTATCCTGTTATTCTTTGGCTTCTCGATTCGAATGCCCCTATTCCCCTTCCACGGCTGGTTACCTTTACTGGCAGAACAAGGCACAGTAGCCAGTGGCGCCATCTTTATTGTGGGTTTAAAGATTGGCATTTACGGCGTGATTCGCTTCATCTTACCGCTAGTGCCCGGAGTAGCTGAACAGTGGACACAATTCGTGTTAATCTTAAGTTTAATCAGCATTTTTTACGGCGCCTTATTGGCCTTAATGCAAATTAATATCCGGCGTTTATTGGCGTTTTCGGTAGTGAGCCATACTGGGATGTTAATGATTGGCATCTTCAGTTTTAACGAATTTGGCTTAGAAGGCAGTCTATTACTGTGTATTGCGTATGGCTTAGCCACCGCCGGCATGTTATTTAGCGTAGGTTTAATTTATGAGCGCACCCGCACCGCCTTTATTCCGCGCTTAGGTGGCTTATTTGATACGAACTCGACCATTGCAATCTTATTCTTAGTCTCAGCGTTAAGCACTATGGTGATGCCCGGCACTCCCGGTTATGATGCGGCGCATTTACTATTAGAAGGCGTCATAGAAGAAGATGGCTGGTTATTAGCCATTGCTATCTTGTTGGGTAACGTGATGGCGGCGGCTTTTTTATTAAGAGCCTTTCAACAAATGTTTATTGCCACACCCAAACGCTTTCAACAACCGTATAGTAGTAGCCACCATCCTATTAGAGAAGAACGTATTATCACTGTCATTATTTGTGCTTTGTTGATTATTACCGGCTTTTACACCACACCGTGGTTAAACTTTATAGACCAGGAAGCCACCGATATCGGCACCCATTACCCTATACATAGCTCTCAAAAACTAGAGCTTATTCCACTGGATAAGGACAAATAACATGAGTCCAACCCACTACCCTTTCCTGAGCATTATTATCTTGTGGCCGATCTTTGGGGCTATGGCAACCAGCTTAGTGTCTGATATAAAACTGTCAAAAAGAATCGCCCTGGGCACAGCCATTATTGAATGTATCCTAACGCTGCTTGTTCTAGGTTTATTTAACAGTACAGAAGGCAACATCTATCAATTGGTGGAACACTATCCCTGGATACCGCGATTAAATATCCATTACGCGCTTGGCGTTGATGGCATCTCCATCCTGTTTTTACCCATGACGGCCTTATTAACCCTAAGCGCCATCATTGCCAGCTGGAACTCCGTACAACAATTACACCGCCAACACTTTGCCTTATTATTAGTGTTAGCAGGCACGACTATTGGCGTGTTTGCTGCCATTGATACGATGCTGTTCTTTTTATTTTGGGAACTTACCTTACCGCCCTTTTTCTTTTTAATGGGCTTATGGGGCATAGGGCCTAAGCGTCGAAGTGCCGCCATGAAATACACCTTGTTTATGTTATTTGGTGGCGTCCCCTTATTATTTGGCATTTTGATACTGGCAATGAACCACGCCACTGCTGTTAATGGCCCACTGCCTGAAGCACTGAGTTTTGACTTAATCAAGCTCTTAGAAACCCCGTTAGCTGACCACTTACAATTGGTGGTATTCAGCTTGTTTTTATTAGGCTTCTCAGCCAAAGCACCTTTAGTGCCTTTTCATACCTGGTTACCCACCGCCACGATGGAAGGCCCCACCCAAGTGACCGCCTTACTCATCGGTTTAAAATTGGGTCTGTATGGCATCTTAAGGCTGGCCTTACCGTTAGCGCCAGAAGCCGCCGTACAATACAGTTGGGCTTTAGGCATCTTAGGCGCTATCACTCTGGTTTATACGGGTTTAATCGCCTCACAACAAACCAACTTAAGACGCTTACTCGCTTATGCCAGTATCAGCCATGTGGGTTTAGTATTGATAGGCATCGCCTCGTTAACGCCACAAGGCTTGCAAGGGGCATTATTTCAATTAGTTAACTTTACGCTCATCTCCAGTTCCTTAATGTTAATAGCGGGATTCATCCAACACCGCTTAGGCAGTACAGAAACCTTGCATTTAGGCGGCTTAGCCAGCGTAATGCCAAAACTAACCTGCTTCTACTTTTTATTTATGTTCGCGAGTATTGCCTTACCCGGTACCAGTGGCTTTCCTGCAGAACTCTTGCTGATATTTGGCGCCTTAAATACGCACCATAGCCTAGGCATTACCGCCTTAGTGGGCGCAGTATTAAGTGCCGCTTATATGTTGGCCTATAGCCGCCGCGCCTTCTTAGGCCCTGTTACCCGGACAGCCATCCACCAGTTACATGATTTAAGACCCCGCGAAATAGGTTTACTCAGTGTCCCCGCGTTATTAATCATCATCCTGGGATTTGCTCCAGCTGTTTTGCTTAAGGTAAATGAAACGGCTATAGACGCCTGGCTGACCCATTTATTAGAACCCACCAAAGTAGAACGTAATGAAATCGCGCAACTTAACAAACCCTAAACGACTCAATCAACGCTAGGAGAAATACATGCCCACCACTATTGAAGCCCGGCCCCCGTTCCCCCCCTTTACACACGACACGGCTGTCCAAAAAGTACGCACAGCAGAAGATGCGTGGAATAATCAAGATCCGCAACGCATCGCCTTAGCATATAGCCCAGACAGTGCATGGCGCAATCGTCATGAGTTTATTAATGGTCGCGCCGAGATTATTGAATTTTTAGAACGTAAATGGGCTACAGAATTAGATTATCGCTTAATCAAAGAACTCTGGGCTTTTACCGATGACCGGATAGCGGTGCGCTTTGCTTATGAATGGCATAATGCCGACCAGCAATGGTTTAGGTCTTATGGCAACGAGAATTGGGAATTTGATAGTAACGGCCTTATGCAGCGGCGTTATGCGAGTATTAATGACCTGGCGATTACAGAAGCAGATCGAAATTTCCATTGGCCTTTAGGCCGTAGACCTGATGAACATGCCAGCTTAAGTGAATTAGGTCTTTAGGAATAAGAAACCAATATCCTTAGCTTATGTGTGTAAAATAGCGCTACGAGTGTTACACACCCCTAAGGAAATTCCGTATGACGATTAAGGATTGGCCGGCCGCAGAGAGACCTAGAGAAAAATTGCTACAAATGGGTTCCGCTGCCTTAACCGATGCGGAACTCTTAGCCATCTTTTTACGCACAGGCACTATCGGTAAAACTGCCGTCGATTTAGCCCGAGAGTTACTCGATCAATTCGGCTCCTTAAAAGCCTTATTAGATGCTGATCAAGCGCATTTTTGTTTAGGACATGGTTTAGGGAGTGCTAAATATGCGCAACTACAAGCCGTGTTAGAAATGGCTAAACGACATTTTAAAGAAATCATCCAACGCGGCAGTGCCTTAACCAGTCCAGAAATCACCCGAGCTTACTTAAGCGCCCAACTTAGAGGCTATACTTATGAAGTGTTTGGGTGTTTATTTTTAGATAATCAAAACAGAGTCATTCAATTTGAAGAGTTATTTAGAGGCACCATAGACGGTGCTAGTGTGTATCCTAGAGAAGTCGTCAAACAAGCCCTGTTTCATAATGCCGCCGCCGTTATCTTTGCCCATAATCATCCATCTGGCATAACCGAACCCAGCCAAGCCGATAAACAAATCACCGAAAAGCTTAAGAACGCCCTAGCCTTATTTGATATTCGGGTACTGGATCATTTTATTATTGGTGATGGCGAACCGTATTCGTTTGCTGAGCATGGCCTGATGTAACAAAGCCAGATAATTAACCCATCTGGCTTTACTAAGCAACAATATCAGCGATGGTTACAAAACGACAATGTGCAACGGATCTGTCCAAACACCCGCCCCATTACTGCCAATGCCTCTTACCCGTACCCAATACGTTTTTTGCAGGATTAAATTAGTCAATTGGATATGTCTAACACTCGTTGAGGATAATATGTGCTGCCAATTGGCTTCTATTAAAGGATCTAATTCGGCCAGTTGCACCTCATAACTACCCGCACCGTCTAAATGCGCGATACTAACATCCAAAGTGCCTGATAGTGCACCGCGCGATATATGAAAATCTGCAGGTGCAGGTAAAGGCTCATCACCGCCCGTATGCGTTTGATCACGACGTAAATCAAACCCTGTCGTTTGTAATTTAGCGATACTACCCTGCGCCACTAGCTCAAAATAACCCGCTAATTGTTTCAGCATATTGGTTAAGCTTAACCGCCGCGCTTGCCTTAAAGCCACTTTAGCAATGTCTTTATTTAAAGCGCCATGATAAGCCGTTTCATAATCTTTATAAGCGGTAGTAAAGACCGTTAACGAAGCAATCTGAGGTAACCAAGGCTCTGGAAAATTAATATTTGTGGTGACAGCTGACACGATAGTGCCGGATTTAGCCAAAAAATCTGACTCACTTAAATGATCAAACGTAATCGTTAGTTTAGCTTGCATAAGTTTCTCCTAAAAAGTGAACATGAAAATTATTTAAAATCGCGCATAACTTTAAAAATCAGTCGACCTAAAGGAGATTAACTGAGACCTTTTTTATGTACGCTTCTAAAAAGGTCACAGCCTCAACTTAGAGTCTAGGCTAGTTTTGTATTAACACCTAGCAATATATATTTTATTTTCCGTGCAAGCACCCATTATTAAGGCAATCAGTAAGGGTGGATGATGCAGCGTTAAGGGTTTAATATCATAGCGTTAAGGGGTAATTACCCTATCGATAAAGGGTTAATATCACGGCATTAAGGGGTTAATCCTGCATCGTTAAAGGGTTAACGTCTCGGCGTTAAGGGGTTAACGCTGCATCGTTAAAGGGTTAACGTCTCGGCGTTAAGGGGTTAACGCTGCATCGTTAAAGGGTTAACGTCTCGGGGTTAAGGGGTGGATAGCGTGACGTTAAGGGGTACTTTTTGCGGGGGAAGAGATTATTTTATAATTTAAACAATGTGTTATGAAAAAATATTTTTTTAAACAGAATGAAACGTTTGATCCAATGCACATAAAGCTTCTCTGTGACGAAGCTATAATGCTTCACCCGAAGACGGTCACGCACCAAATCTAACAACTTGGGCGCTTGGTTACGAGGTGTATAAATCGTCTGCACAAATCGTTTGCTAACAAAATAAAGATAAGGTATAGTCCTGAAAAATATCAATATACAAGAATAATATTCACTTTTATAGGTGTATTTCAAGCCCCCCCCCTTTTAGGGGTATACTTAACGTTGGGCAACAATCATCAACCACTGCGAGGAAACAAAATGAAACGACACAATGCACAAAATTTCTTTAATTATGCGCTATGCAGCCTAGGTTTAATAACGGTCGGTACTTTAGTAGCTGCTCCCTGTTTTGCTGTTACACCAGCAGCTTATCTTGAAAATGCCCAAGTTTTTGCGACTGGAAAGAAATTTCAGGCATTTCGTGTACCAACAGTCGATTCCACAGGTAAGGTTCAATATTTCGATGTTACTATTGATTTGAATGTGTTAGCTAATGGCTCGATAAATAAAACGACAGCGGCCATTAACTCAGTAGTTTCGCCTAATTTTGCCGCCAACAAATTTATTGCAGGAACCTATGTGTATAACGATGCAACTTGTACCCTAGTTACAACAGTACTTCAGGGGGGACGAACTGAAGTGGTTTTCTCATGTAAAGATTATAATGGAAAAATTAATTTTCAAGCAAATTGGATAACAGGGTTGATATCTGGTCATCCGTTTGAACTAGATTTAAGAGCAGCGGGTATCGATAAACTTGCCTATTACAACAATTACTCTTGGGGAGAAGTCGCCAATACTGCTGGAAATTCTTGGGAGAATTGTTTTAATACCAGTGACATTATCAGTGCTAGACAAATCGGTAACACGCTATCAATAGGTAATTATGGTAATGTTAACAAACAAGAATGTGCTGTGAATCTGACTAAAAAATAAATACTTGTTTGGCTTTGGTGGTTTTTATCAAGCCCAACGAATAAGGATAGATTGTGTGAGCAAAGCGAACCACAATCTTATCCGGTTGTTGGACAAGCCCGGCGGTCATCGGGAAGCTTAATAGATAAGCAAATATCTTTTTGGGGTGAACGGGAAATCAGGACTTTG
>CAIQNQ010000118.1 GCA_903873165.1 uncultured Methylococcaceae bacterium
ACCTTGGCTTACCAGATATTTGAAGATGAAGATAAAGAGAAAGATAGCGCGTCTTATAACTACGCACAAAAAATGATGACTAAATTAATTAAAACAATGGCTTAATATTAAATAATAGGGGGTAATTTGAGGTTTATTAAGGGTTTAAACGAGGAATTATTTAAAAATACAGATCAATTACAACCACAGTCAGACCAGATGCCACCGATTCATCTAACCCTAAACGGCCCTGTACATATAGGAGATAACGTTTATTATTGTAAAAAGGCCTGCACAGCCCAAGCAGAAGGGGAGGAGGGCGTTAATGAGGCGTTTAAATAAGCCTTTTTTAGAAAAATTTAACGCTAAATAGGGTATAATAACTTCGTTGGTGGGGTATTTTGAATAATTAACGTTTTTCGACAATTTTTCTTTTATCCAAATAAGTCGTAAAACTTTTATGATTTAACCAAATATCGTAGAAATACTTAATTTTACCAAATTCGCCTAAAACCTCTGTAAGCCTTATTCCACCTAGTTCCGTTTCATTTCGCTTCATTCCACCTTTTGTCCGAATATTTCAGGTCTTCACAGGTCTTCACAAATTCCACCTTTTGTCCGAATATTTCAGGTCTTCACATATTTCAGGTCTTCACATACATCAAATCTTCAGGCATAAAAAAGGCCCCTATCAGATAGGAGCCTTTAAAATTCATGGTGCCCAGGGGCGGAATCGAACCGTCGACACGAGGATTTTCAGTCCTCTGCTCTACCGACTGAGCTACCTGGGCTTTTGTGTTATCAATTTTGCAGATGGTGCCCAGGGGCGGAATCGAACCGTCGACACGAGGATTTTCAGTCCTCTGCTCTACCGACTGAGCTACCTGGGCGACACTACAAAAGACAGCTATTAGACTTGATTAACAGCCAGTAGTCAAGAGTTAATATCATATTTGACGTATAAAATTTGCTATTGGCTTTAAAGCTAATTAATCCACTGATTAGCACTGCAGAACTGTTAATAAAGTATGCTAATATTTGGCCTTACAATCATTGCAAGGGGGGTGGCTAACATGAAAGCGAATATTGGTTTGATCGGTCTGGCAGTAATGGGACAAAATTTGGTTTTAAATATGAACGATCACGGCTTTAAAGTGGCTGTTTATAATCGCACTACCAGTGTTGTTGATGAGTTTTTAGAGGGGCCGGCTAAAGATACCTTGGTGGTTGGTGCCCATTCCTTAGAAGAATTAGTTGAGAGTTTGAGTAGTCCACGTATTGTGATGTTAATGGTTAAGGCTGGTGAGGTCGTTGATCAATATGTTGAAAAGTTAGTTCCCCTATTAGCTGCTGGCGATATTATTGTTGATGGTGGTAATTCTTTATTTACGGATACCAATCGCCGTACCGCAAGTCTTAAAGCCCAAAATATTAGTTATATTGGCACTGGCGTTTCAGGTGGTGAAGAGGGGGCACGGCATGGCCCTTCTATTATGCCGGGTGGTGATAAAGCCGCTTGGTCAACGGTTAAACCTATTTTTCAGGCGATCAGTGCGCATGTAGACGGTGATCCTTGTTGTGAGTGGGTCGGTGATAATGGCGCAGGTCATTATGTAAAGATGGTGCATAACGGTATTGAATACGGTGATATGCAATTAATCTGTGAGGCTTATCAATTATTGTCTGAGGGCTTAGGTTTAAGTGCTGATGAAATGCACGACATATTTACTGAGTGGAATAAAGGCGAGTTAAGCTCTTATCTGATTGAGATTACCTCGAATATTTTGGCATATAAAGATGCTGATGGCTCGCCATTAGTCGATAAGATTTTAGATACCGCTGGTCAAAAAGGGACGGGTAAGTGGACAGGCATTAATGCTTTGGATTTAGGCATTCCATTAACCTTAATTGGTGAGTCGGTATTTGCGCGTTGTCTATCGGCGCAAAAGTCAGAACGGGTTAAAGCCGCTCAGATATTACCAAAGGTTACGCAGGCTTTTAGCGGTGATAAACAAGCCATGATTGATGCGATTCGTGATGCTTTGTATGCCGCTAAGATTATTTCTTATGCGCAGGGATTTAGATTAATGAGGGAAGCCTCTAAAGAATATAACTTGTCGCTCAATTATGGTGAGATTGCTTTAATGTGGCGAGGTGGATGTATTATCCGTAGCCAGTTCTTAAATGATATTAAGCAAGCCTATGTGGGTAACCCTGATTTAGAAAATCTATTGTTAGCAGATTTCTTTATTGATGCGATGAAAAAGGCGGATGCGGGTTGGCGTAAAGCCGTGGTGATGGGTATTGAGTTAGGCATACCTACCCCAGCATTCTCTTCTGCGTTGGCTTATTACGATGGTTACAGAACCGAACGCTTACCTGCTAATTTATTACAAGCCCAACGCGACTATTTTGGTGCGCATACTTATGAACGCACTGATAAACCTAGAGGAGAGTTTTTCCATACCGATTGGACTGGACATGGTGGTAAAACAGCCTCTACGACTTACACTGTTTGAGTGAGGGATAACAATGAATGCTGAGCCTTGTACGTATGTGATTTTTGGCGCGACGGGTAATTTATCGCGTATTAAACTGATGCCAGCGCTTTATCATTTAGAGGCCGCTAAGCGTTTGCCAGAAGGCACAAAGATTGTTGCTTTAGGCCGAAGACCTTGGGATCAGCAAATGTGGTTGGCTGAAGTGCGAGACATGATCGTCACTAAAGTAAAGTCTGATTTTGATGAGTCTGTGTTTCAGAGTTTTAGTAAGCGTTTGTATTATCACCAAGGTGATATTAGCCAAGTGGAATGTTATGCCGAATTAGCGATTGTGCTGAATGATAAAGTTAGTTTTTCGCGTAATATGGCGTTTTATTTGTCAATTAGCCCGGCTGATTTTGGCATGGTGATGGAGCGTTTAAGCAATCATCAGTTGTTTGAAGAAGATGAGGGTTGGCGGCGCGTAATCATCGAAAAACCGTTTGGTTATGATTTAGACAGTGCCCAGGCCTTACAAAAACGGATTAGTCGTTATTTGGCCGAAGAACAAATTTACCGGATTGATCATTATCTAGGTAAAGGCATGGTGCAAAATGTCTTAGTGTTCCGGTTTGCCAATGTCATGTTAGAGCCCTTGTGGAATCGTAATTATATTGATCATATTCAAATTACTCATTCAGAAGAATTGGGTATTGAGGGTAGGGGGGATTATTATAATTCTGCAGGAGCACTAAGAGATATGTTGCAGAGTCATTTGTTGCAATTACTCACTTTGGTTACCATGGAACCCCCTGCCACAATGGATGCAGAGTCTTTACGCGATGAAAAAGTAAAGGTCCTGAAATCGATCAGACCTATTCCTAAAGAAGCCGTGCATAGTCATGCTTTTAGGGCGCAATATGCGCAGGGTCATATTAAAGGCGAAAAGGTAAATAGTTATTTGCAAGAAGATCATATTCCGGCGAACAGTATCACCGAAACTTATGCTTCCATGAAGTTGTATGTTGATAATTGGCGATGGCGAGGTGTGCCGATTTATATGCGAACGGGTAAAAGATTGGCAAAGGCACAGTCGACTATCTCGATTTGTTTTAGACATCCGCCTTTACAGTTTTTTCGAGGTACCGATGTGCATTGTATGAATCCCAATTGGATTTTAATGGGCATACAGCCAGAAGAGTGTATTCGTATAGAAATGACCGTAAAAGAACCTGGCCTAGAGATGAGTACCCGCACCAGTAGTTTGGATGCCAGTTTTAGGAATCAGGATGAAAAAGCAATTGATGCTTATGAAGATTTATTATTAGATGTTTTAAAAGGGGATCGGTCCTTATTTTTAAGATTTGATGAGGTTGAACATGCTTGGCGTATTGTAGACCCCATTTTGCAAACCTGGGCCAATGAGCGGGATTATATTGTGACCTATCCAGCGGGTTCTTGGGGGCCTGAAGATAGTCGATTATTTGAAAAAAGCGCCCAGACGTGGCGGAGTTCTTTAACACCGGAGTGTAAATAAATGCAGGAAAATAGTCGTTGGCATGTTTTAGCAAGTTCAGAAGAGGTTGCAGTAGCCGTTTATGAAAAAATACTTAAAGCCGCTGAGCAGGCAATAGCCGAGCGTGGCAGTTTTAAAATAGTCTTAGCGGGTGGAAGTACTCCAGAAAAAGTGTATCGCTTGCTGGCTAAGGCGAGTTCAGATTGGTCTAAATGGTTCATCTATCATGGTGATGAGCGTTGTTTGCCCATTGATCATGCCGATAGAAATAGCTTAATGGTGATACAGAGCTTTTTACAATCAGTAGCTATTCCTGATTCACAAGTTTTTAATATCCCTGCGGAATTAGGCCCTGACTTGGGTGCTAAAGCTTATGCTGATGTGGTTGCTGAAGCTTTACCTTTTGATATGGTGTTATTGGGTATGGGTGAAGATGGTCACACTGCCAGTTTGTTTCCTGGACATGTACATGACGTAGAGCAACTAACCCATGCGGTCTATAACTCACCTAAACCACCACCAGAACGGGTTTCTATTAGCGCTAAGGCCCTAAGCGATACTAAAGAATTAATCTATATTATTACGGGAGCTAATAAGCAAGAGGCGGTTAAAGCGTGGCGAATGGGTGACAATTTACCCGTTGCTACCATTACACCGCAAAACTCAATTGATATTTATATCGATGCGGATGCTTACAACGAAGGTCTTTAACGTAGTTTTTTAATGCAGAGTATTATTGTTGGACAGCCTGATCACTTAACGGTTGATTGGGCTCAGCGTGTTGTAAATCAACACGATTCATCTATTGTGGTTTCAAAAGTGGACGTGGTATCAGTTGATATTGGTACCACGACCCGTATTCGACTTAAAGTTGAACATGATGCCCCTCAATTTTTTCCTGAGCAGTGGTTTGTAAAACTGCCTTCACTATCTTGGCAAGCTAAGTTAATTACCGCTTTGCCTCGCTTATTACATACCGAAGTGCGCTTTTATAATGAGGTAGCAAGACCACACGCTTTGACTATACCTGATTTATTGGCGGGTCAAAGTCAGTTGGGTAAAGGGGCTGTGTTAGTGCTTTCTGATTTAACGAGTGGTGCTGCAGTACCCGGTAATCCGAGTGACGCCTTGACTTTAGACCAAGCAAAACAGGTTGTTCAGCAATTGGCGCATTTTCATGGGCATTACTGGGATAAGCCCGGCTATACGCAACAATATAATTGGTTGGCGGGGCCGGTGCGTCGCGTTGAAGATTTTTTAGGCAGTTTATTAGCGGTTCCTTTAATGCGACGCGGTATTAAGAAAGCAGATGAATTAGTGCCTGAAGCTTTGCATGCCCAAGCGCTTTATTATGCAAAACACAGAAGTACCGCGATGCGGCATTTGATGGATGGGACTCAGACGATGGTGCATCATGATTGTCATCCGGGAAATTTATTTTGGGATCAATCTAAGCCAGGCTTGTTAGATTGGCAATTAGTGCGGTTTGGTGAAGGAGTTAGCGATATTGCGTATTTTTTGGCGACATCTTTGCAGCCAGAATTGCGAAGATTACACGAAAGAGAGCTGGTGGATTTATATGCTGAATGTCTGCATAAAGAGGGCATAATAGGGTTGGATGTTGAACAACTTTTTGAAAGATATCGAGTCCATTTGGTTTATCCCTTCGAGGCTATGCTGGTTACTTTGGCAATTGGTGGCATGATGCATTTGGAAAGCAATCAAGAGCTTATCCGGCGTACTGTGGCAGCAGTTGTTGAATTGGATGCCTTTTCTGCTTTAAATAAGCATTATTTGTAATACAATAGCTCGGTTTAAGAATAGCATTTAATAATTATAAAAACAGGGGTAGTGGGATATGTGTTGGAGTGGAGAAGCGTCAGGTGTTTTAGCTGTGGTAGGCTTAAGTACCGCAGCGTATGTGGCTATTAAACAAGGGGAATCTAAAGAACTTTGGATTCCATTAACGTATTTTGCTTTAATGGAATTATTGCAAGCAGCAACTTATGTTTATATTGATTTATGTGATAATCCTAATAATCAGATTTTAACGTTATTGGGCTATTTGCATGTGGCTTTTCAGCCGTTCTTTGTGAATATGGTGGCGATGTACTTTATCCCTAATAGTGTTAAGTTAAAAATTCGGACTACGGTTTATACCCTGTGTGGTATTGGAACTGTCGTGATGTTGATTAAAATGTATCCCTTTGCTTGGGCGGGGACTTGTCATGTAGGCGTTGAAGGTTTCTGTGGACCCCATGTCTGTTCAACTTCGGGTGCTTGGCATATTGCTTGGCAAATGCCCTTAAATGGCTTGATGTCTGACCCAGTTAAGTGGTTGTTTGGCTTTAATTGGGGCTTGCATGCCTTTACCTATATCGTGGTATCTTTCTGTTTACCCTTAGTTTATGGGTCTTGGCGTTTTGTGGGCTTTCATTACTTGATTGGGCCATTCATTTCAGATATAACCACTTCTGATCCTAATGAGTATGCGGCAGTTTGGTGCTTGTTTTCTATCGCCTTATGCGTGTCAGTTATTAAGACACCCATTAGAAAATATTTACATGTTAAAAACTGGCCATTCTATAAAAGAGAAGTGGGTGACGAGTTATAGATAGACATTTTTACATGGCAATGTATCGAATATTTTTGTTAGGTTGTTTAACGTTTAGTGCTATGGGTCTAGTAACCCATAGTGTTAAAGCGGTGGCCGATATCGTTGTGACAGAACAAACCAAAGTAGTCTCAGATCTTATAGCTCAGTCTGTTAAGCAAAAACCTAAAAATAAAAGAAAGCCAGTGCTAATCACTCCCCCAATACGGATTGAGCCTGATGAACTCTATAAGCCTTTGGATTTGTCAGTACCCTTTACTGATCAAGATAGTGTTGATTCATTAAAGGATCCGAGTTTGGGACAAACACCTGCTATAAATCTATTTGATAATAAAACCAAAAAGCCATCAAGACCGTTAGAATTGAAGGGTGGCTTTTTGATGTCACCGGAACCCGAAATGGAAAAGAAAAAAACCGTGGATGGGGCGGGAATTAGTATTAATGTTAAGCCTGATTAAATAATCCAATCGATGACATAATCTTCTAAATCTAATTTAGGAGATTCAGGTATGGCGTAATTACTGACAGAAACGCCTTTTTTCTTCATGGCTTTGGTATTACCCTTGATTAATGGATGCCAGGTAGGTAAAGGTTGATTATCATTGAGTAAGCGGTACGCACACGTTGCCGGTAGCCAGCGATAATTTGCCGTATCCATGGTTCTAATGTTTAAACACTCAGGGACTAACTCATTACGTTTGGTGTAATGCGTACATTGGCACGTGTTAATTTTAAGTAGTTTACACGCTACACTGGTAAAAAAAATCTCTCCAGACTCTTCGTCTTCTAGTTTATGTAGACAGCATTTTCCACAGTGATCACATAATGACTCCCATTCTTCAGGAGACATATCAGGTAGTTTTTTGGTGATCCAAAAAGTCATGGAGTTATTTTTAGTTGATTAAAATTTTTTCTCTGGCTCTATATTCAGTAGCAAGTTGTTTTAATAGCTCTCTAAAATGCGCGTAACCTTGAATATTAGCTACGCCTACTTCAGTTAAAACACCCTGAAAGTGACTAGCCGCACGTCCACCCACAATTAAAGTCACCTCATTACCAATTAACTTTTTTATGCGTCTGATTTCTTTAGCGACGATATTGTCTTCAGTCGCAAAACTAATGCTTAATGTTAATGCGCAGGCATTGGTATATCTAACAGCCGCAGCAATTTCTTCTGCCGGTAAGTTAGCACCCAGATAAGTGACTTGCCAGCCACACAGTTCTGCCATAATGGCGGCTAATAAGGCACCGAGTTCATGTAGTTGCCCAATAGGCGTGCTAACAATCATTCTAGGGGCGTTAGGCGGGCAAGGATTATTGTTTCTTAAAATATAGGTTAAAGAGCGAATAACTGATGAGGTCATGTGTTCATGAACCGGTCTAAGTTCACCTGTTTTCCAGCGTTCACCAATTTTGGTGAGTAAAGGACTCAACAGAAATTCAATAAAGGCTTCTGAACCTAATTCAACAATCGCGTTTTCAAAGTGTGATTCAAGCGCTTGGGCGTCAAAGGCTAAAACCGCTGCGTAACATTTATCATTATAGGCTTGGGCAATTTCATAGCGGTCTTTGGTTCCTGCAGTTGAGGTTGTTTTTACCAGTTCGGCTATGGATTCTTGATTGCTGGCTGGTAACTCTTCTTTAATGAGTTGTTTCAGATCATCCAGTGATAATTGCGCAATTTGACTAATACTATGACCATTATTAGTCGCTTCGTTGAGCAGTTTTAAACGCGCAATATCTTGATCTGTGTAAACTCTATGCCCGCCTGCAGTTCTAACGGGGTTAACGGCTTGATAACGGCGCTCCCATGCTCTAACGAGATCAGATTTAACCCCAGATCTTTTAGAAACTGTTCTAATTAAGTATTGCGCTGAGTCATCATTGGTTACAGTCATAGTTGCTTCTCTGCATCTAGTTAAAAAATATATACTATCACAAACTTATACAAAACATTGACAAAAAATTTACAGATTAAGATTGTGGGTTTTTGTTATACGTTATACTTTAAAAATACCAGCTTAGTTGATAAATGCAAGCTGGGGGAGTGAATGTCTTGGTAATTTCGCAGTAAAAATTAAGTATAATGCAGGTATTGATGTTTATTTGAAATTATCTGGGTTCTCCATGTCATTAAAAATCGCTATTGCCCAAATTAATTTTGTGGTCGGCAATATCTCGGCAAACGTTGCGGCTATTGTTAAAGCGGCAGTGTATGCGCGGGATCATTTGCAGGCCGAGTTAGTGGTGTTTCCTGAGTTAACGGTTACGGGTTATCCGGCTGAAGATTTGTTATTGCGAGCTGATTTTATTGAGGCGGCTAATAATGCTATTTATGAATTGGCTGAGCAAGTGTCAGATATTGCCATTGTGGTGGGATATCCCGAGGCTAAAGGTGAACAGTTGTTTAACAGTGCAGTGGTCTTACATCAAGGCGTTATAGTTGCTAACTATCGTAAACAGTTCTTGCCCAACTATGGCGTGTTTGATGAGCAACGCTATTTTAGCTCGGGGGATGCGCCGGGAGTTTTTGAATTTAATGGTGTGTTTATCGGCTTATCTATTTGCGAAGATGTGTGGACAGAGGGTTTGATAGCGTCATACAAAGACGCAGGCGCCGAGCTAATGCTAACCCTGAATGCCTCACCCTTTAATGCCGACAAAGCCCATCTAAGGGAAGCTATTATTGGCCAACAAGTTAAAGCTGCCGCGTTACCTTTGGTTTATGTTAATCAAGTGGGTGGTCAAGACGAGCTTATCTTTGATGGCGCCTCATTTGTCGTCGATTCAGATGGAGCTATTGTTTTTAGAGCAGAAGAGTTTAAAGAACAAATTAGTCTGCTTGAGTTTGATGGCACTCATCCCTTACCCAGTACTTGTGCCCCGCTTTATCACCCTATTTCTAGTGAATATAATGCCTTGGTCTTGGGCATTAAAGATTATGTTCGAAAAAATGGCTTCCAAGGTGCTATCTTAGGTTTATCTGGCGGGATTGATTCGGCTTTGGTGTTAGCCTTAGCGGTTGATGCCCTAGGCGCTGATAAAGTAGAAGTGGTGTTAATGCCGTCCGTTTATACGCAAGATATGAGTAATGAAGATGCTATTTTGGAAGCAGAAGCCTTAGGCGTAAAGTATCATATTATTCCCATTGCCCCAGCAGTCGAAGCTTTTACGGGCATGTTAGCCGATGTGTTTGCCGGCAGCCAAAGAGATACAACCGAAGAAAATATTCAGGCGCGTTGCCGTGGCGTTGTCTTAATGGCACTGTCAAATAAACAAGGTAAATTGCTGTTAACCACCGGTAATAAGAGTGAAATGAGTGTGGGCTATGCGACCTTGTATGGCGATATGGCGGGTGGCTTTGCCCCCATCAAAGATGTACCCAAGTTATTGGTGTATGAATTAGCAAATTATCGAAATAGTTTGTCAGCCGTTATACCTGAGCGGGTGATTACTCGACCACCCTCGGCAGAATTAGCCCCTGATCAAGTTGATGCAGATTCTTTACCGCCTTATGACGTATTGGATCCGATTTTGGAGCGTTATGTTGAGTTGGATCAATCGGCAGCTGAGATTGTTGCGGCTGGTTTTAAAGCGGCAGATGTCGCTAGGGCTATTAGCTTAGTGGATAGAAATGAATATAAACGCAGACAATCTCCGCCGGGCATAAAAATAACCGGTAGGGCGTTCGGTCGAGATAGACGGTATCCGATTACTTCAGGGTATCGTGGTATATAGTCGGCACATCTTTTAATAATAAATCAGGTTAATACACAATGTTAGAAACCCATGAAATTGTCAGTTATGTAGCGGCGACTTTCACCACCGCGTCGTTTTTACCGCAAGCAATTTTAACCATTAAGACAAAAGATACCGATGGGCTATCGTTAGGCATGTACAGCATGTTTGCTATTGGAGTATTTAGTTGGCTGATTTATGGGATTCAAATAGAAGATGAAGCTATTATTGTCGCTAATGCGATTACCTTGGTTTTAGCGTGCATTATCTTGTCATTCAAAATTTATAATAGTTTCTTCAAAAAGCCGTCAATCCCCCAACTTAAAAAGAAAAGATGAATAATAAAGTAACCTTAACCCAATTTATTATAGAACAACAAAGAGGCTTGCCGGATGTGACGGGCACTTTTAGTTTGCTACTCACTAATATCGTCACGGCCTGTAAAGAAATATCGCATTTAGTTAATCAAGGTGCATTGGTTGGCGTATTGGGTAGTGCAGAGTCAGAGAATGTGCAGGGCGAAGAACAAAAGAAACTAGATATTATCACCCATGACATTATGGTTAAGTCACTCAATTGGACAGGCTGTTTAGCAGGCATGGCATCCGAAGAAATTGATGACATTATTGCTATTCCTGGCCAATATCCGCGCGGAAAGTATTTAGTATTGTTTGATCCTTTGGACGGTTCTTCAAATATTGATGTTAATTTAACGGTAGGAACTATTTTTTCTATTTTGCGCTGTAAACCCGGTATCGAACCGACTACAGCGGATTATTTACGACCTGGGCATGAACAAGTGTGTGCTGGATTTGTCTTGTACGGGCCTTCAACCATGCTGATTTTAACAACAGGGCAGGGCGTGAATGGCTTTACCTTGGATCAAGAAATTGGTGAATTTATCTTAACGCATCCCGCTATTACAATTCCAGAAGAGACCAGTGAGTTTGCCATTAATATGTCAAATCAGCGCTTTTGGGAAAAACCTATGCAACGCTATGTTGAAGAATGCTTGCAAGGGGTAGAAGGCCCACGGGGTAAGAACTTTAATATGCGGTGGTTGGCTTCTTTAGTGGCTGAAGTGTATCGAATTTTAACGCGCGGTGGCGTGTTTATGTATCCTTATGATTTTAAAGACCCAGCAAAAGCCGGACGCTTGCGTTTAATGTACGAAGCTAACCCTATGGCGTTTATCATCGAGCAAGCTGGTGGCGCTTGTTCAACAGGGCGTGAACGTATATTGGATATTAAGCCAACTGGGATTCATCAACGCGTGCCTTTAGTGTTAGGCTCAAAAAAAGAGGTTGAGCGGATAGTCGATTATCACTTGCAAGCTTAATAGCGTAATTTGTGGTAAGCATTAATAACAACCTAAAGATCATTAGGATAATAGGTTGTTATTTGTGCATAAAGACTAAACTAACTTATCGATTCGGTAAGTTAACGGCTTCTGCGGCTTTGTTGTAATCTACGCCCACACTAACGATAAAACTAGTGGCTTCTTCGATATCCATTGTTGATTTTATGAGCTTGGACTTATCGACAATGATAGTAAAGCCTGATGTTGGGTTGGGTGACGTAGGAATAAATAAAATATATTTGTCTTCGTAACGATTGGTTACATACGCAGGCACCCAGATGCCGTCTTTCGGATATTCAACATAAACCACTTCTTTTGCCATTGTTTGTTCATGCGAAGAAAACATGTTGATTACTTTTTTAAGTACCCTGTAAATCGTATTGATAAAAGGAATTTTGTCGATAACTAAGTCAAAGAGATTAATGACCCAGGAGCGACCTTTTTTAACAATCGTGCTACCGATCCATATTAATAAAATAAAACTGAATACAAAGAATATAGCGGTATAAGAGTAGTTGTCTGAAAAAGAATAAACAACTTTAAATAAGTCGGATATGAGGTCTTTTACAAAAAATATGATTTGTAAAACGACCACAATAGGTATGACTGAAAATGTGCCAATTAAGAAATAATTGAATAGTTTTTTGTATTGCTCGTTCATTTTGTTCCCCCATAGTTAAAGTGAATCAGCTTTTAAGTTTCGTTTGACTAGATTAATCGCTGATGCGTGTTTGTTATTGTTATTTTTAAGCGGCTAGGTTATCAGAAATGGTCTGTTTACTAAAATTAAATCAGATATTTATATCTATTAAACGATTAAAGGACTATTGTTTAACAGTGACAACTCATATTTTAACCTAGGAATCATCATGAAAACTATTAAAGCGCTGTTAGATTTTGTATCCCTTCCTCTTAAAACCAAATTGATTTTCTTTAGATCTGTGCTGGCTCACTTAACCAACAATCCCAACTTCCCGACCCCTGATATCCCATTAGCCGAGCTAAAAATAGCGGTTGATAATTTTGAATTGGCAATACTGGCAGCCGATGACGGAGGGCATACCGCTAAATCGGCCATGCACGCCAGTGATGCAGCAGTCACCTTATTGTTTAAAAATACAGTAGGTTATGTCAATAGAGTCACTAATGGCGATGAAACTAAAATCCTAAGCAGTGGATTTACACCATCTAGTGAACCTGCCTCTCGTAATAAAGCAGAATTAGCCATTGTTGATGGCCCTAACTCAGGCAGTGCAAAAGCAATCTCTAAGGCGATTGATCATGCCGCTGCGTATGAATGGGAAAAAAGAATTACCACAAAAGCTGGCGTACGAGGGGATTGGGAACGGTTTAGCCTGACTACGCAATCGTATACTTTTATTGATGGCTTAGAGGTAGGATCAATATTAGAAGTAAGAGTCTGTGGAGTCACTCCCACCGGCTTAACCGATTTTTGTGCCCCCGTATCAAAACTGATTAACTAAACTCGCTCCACCCCTCATGCATTAATCTGACAGGCATTCGACTTATAAAGAACACCTGCCAGGTTAAGTCTTGCAAACAATAACTATAAGCCGTTATAAAGCAGCAGATATCTAATAGATGGTTTAAGATACCAATAAATAAAGATTAGATATCTCATCAGGTGGCTTTAATATCTGACTCGTTCTTTTAAGTATCTCACCCAACCGCTGAGATATTAAAAAAATACTTTGAGATATCTAGTACCCCCTTTTTAATACTAAACTCATACGCTGAGGTATAAGTCAGTATTGCCAAGATATCAAGAAGGGGCGCTTTGATATCTAAAACGGACGATTAGATATCATGAAGCCTCGACTTAATACATCAAATGGGGTGTGTGATATCTGGAAGTTCCGATTTTATATCTTATCGACTGAATTTAGTGTCTTGAACAATCTACTTGATATGATAAGCGGTCGTTTAAATACTAAGAATGTCGAGCTTAATACCTTGAAGGTTCAACTTTGTATCTTGAGAGGTTGATAAGATACTTCAATTTATTGAGTTAGCGAGTTATTCGATTGATTTAATAGACAAAATGTTTGACGTATCATGATAAATATTCACTAAAATAGGTAAAACATTAAGCTACTCATATTGTGGTATTTGATATTTTATTGTGTTGTTTATCAAGGTATTGTGAGCTAGGTAAAAAGTATGAGCAAAATGCTATTGTCTGGTGTGACTCAGATTGTCTACCAAAATTGGTGTTGTTAAGGTAGTGTGCTTGAATGAGCGGTTTTTATGGCTTGATTAAAGTACTCAGTTTTTAAGAAAATCCAGTATGCTAGTGATGCATATAGAAAACAATTAAAATTATTCAATATGACATAACGCATGAGCCGCAAGAGGAAAAAATGAAACAACTTATACTAGAAATAGACGAAACAACAGAAGCCAAAATTATAACGGCGGCCAAAGTAGCGGGACTTTCTGCACAGCAATGGCTTAAGCGTATTATTGATGAAAAAACGATGGCCGCATGGCCCGATTCTGTTAAAGCGTTAGCCGGTTCATGGCAAGATATGCCATTTTCTGAAGAGCTACGCCAGGAAGAAGGCCATGATGCGCCTAGGGAAAATTTTTGATGTACGCTTTGGATACCAATACCGTCATTTATTTTTTTAAAGATAAAGGCCATGTGGCTCAGCATTTATTCAGTTTACCGCCGCATGAAATAGCTTTACCCTCTGTGGTTTTATATGAGCTTGAAGTGGGGATTGCAAAATCAACATCCCCCGAAAAACGCTTGGACGTTAGCTTTATACCTTTTAGTTGGCTATTTGTTTTGATGCTGTACGTATAGCTGCAATTTGCTCGTCAGTCAGTCTCATGGTCGCTTATATAATCATGGTGGTTAGATGATTTTACTATAGCATTATTTCTGACTTGGTACATTAAGTGGTACTGGTAAAAATTGTGACCATTAGAGCCGACACCTTCTCTAAAATATCGAACTGTTTGATGAAGCTTTTAAAAACTTGAACATCGAGTCTTAGTAAGATACGACATACAATCGTCACTTTAGCAATAAAGCTACGATTATTTGTCTGGGAGCGGTACTTTACTGGCCTGATACAATCATGACGACATATATAATAGGTAGTCATGATTTTATAAACTGACCTAATAAGTTATCCAAACTACAAATACCTAAGGTATACTTAAAAAAGTATTTAAGCTTAATCAGGACTTTCTATGATATCTATCGACCTAGAGCCAGAATTAGAGATAACTTTAGAAGAGGTTGCCAAACAAGAACGTACTTCACCTAGTGAAATAATAAAGCAACTGATTAAACTTTATATCAATAGGAAACAAGACTCAGAATTGTTGCTCGACGTGGTTAATGATTTACCTGAAATATCCTGCTTCAAAAATAAAGATCCCCTAGTTATACAAAGTAATTTACGAGATGAGTGGAGTTAGTTATCTACTTGATACCAATATTGTTATAGGTTTATATAGTCGTAACTCAGATGTATTGGATTTATTGAGCACTAAATTAATTCGTATTAATCAATGTGCTTATAGCTCAATTACTCGTATAGAATTATTAAGCTATCCTGATCTAACAGCGATAGACAAAAATATCATTGAGTCTTTGTTAACAAAAATGACTTATTTACCCATAAACTCAGAAGTTGAGGATGAAGCTATTAAATTTAGGCTGAGTCGAAAAACTAAATTACCTGACTCCATTATCGCTGCTACCGCAAAGCATTATCAACTTGAGTTATTGACTCTAGACAAAAAATTAGCGAGTAAGCTTTAACCGTTTTTTCATAGCTATTTTGCTATCAAAAATCATCTACATCACAGAATAATTGCGTTAATATCATCGTTTGGTAGTCTTTAAAAAATATGTTCTTAATAGTTCATATTTTTTTCAGTTTCGCATAAAGGCCATTAATTATTCTTATCCCGAACTCAGGTTATTTAGTATGGGTTATCACTCTAATATCAACCATGATATTATTACTTCAGGTAATTTAATGTAATTGTAAGCTGAATAAAAATAATGGTATTAAAATCTGTTATCCCTGCTGAAACAATATTAGCTTATACAGAAACGGATTTTATTGTTCATGATGAGCAAGTCTTGATATTACACATAGACGAGTATAACGTAGAACTGAACAAGCTATTTAAGGCTTATAACACCAGCACCTGCACTTTTATAACGGCATATAATCCTTATAGTCAGGTTTTAAAAGAGTCAGTTAACATAGCGCGTAATAAGGGCTTAGCGGCTGAACTTGATGATAAAGCTTTAAAATATTTACCTACCGAAGGCATTCATCATTCGGGTGATTGGCCTATTGAAGCGAGCTATTTGGTTTTAGGATTATCACTTGTAGAATCTTGTGAGTTAGGTAAAAAGTATGAGCAAAATGCCATTGTTTGGTGTGACTCAGACTGTTTACCAAAATTGATTTTATTAAGATAGTG
>CAIQNQ010000119.1 GCA_903873165.1 uncultured Methylococcaceae bacterium
ACTGGAGCCTCTACAATGTACCAAAAATTTATTCTGTTAGCTTCCTGTTTACTGTCACTGCTACTACTCAGTTGCAGTACTTTTTTTAAACCGGTACCCTCCTCTAAAGCTGAAACAGGCTTCCATTCTCAAGTCATTGATGATTTGATGGCATTACCGCCCCCCGCAGAAAAACTAGTCATTGCTGTTTATAAATTCCGTGATCAAACGGGTCAATATAAACAAACCGCAAGTAATGCAATCACCTATTCTACGGCTGTAACACAAGGGGCTACCTCTATGTTAATAAAAGCCTTAGAAGAAGCCGGTCAAGGTAAGTGGTTTGAAGTTGTAGAGCGAGAATCCCTGCCCAACTTACTAAATGAACGAAAAATCATTCGCCAAACCAGAATGCAATATATGAGCAAAGAGGAGTTGGATAAAGTGCCAGGCTTACCCGCTATGCTCTATGCACCCGTAATTTTTGATGGTGGTGTGGTGGCTTATGAAAGTAACCTATTAACAGGTGGCCTAGGCGCCAAGTATTTAGGCGTGGGGGGTGACACTCAATTTCAACGCGATACTGTCACTGTTGCCTTACGAGCGGTGGCTGTTAATGATGGACGTATCTTAAAGTCAGTACAAACGTCTAAAACCATATTTTCTGTCAAACTAGATTCTAATCTGTATCGATTTGTCGGCTGGCAAAACCTATTAGAATTTGATGCCGGCATTAGTTCTAATGAGCCACCTCAAATGGCAGTGTTAGAAGCTATTGAACAAGCTGTCTATAGTATGATCATGGAAGGAGCTGTTAAGGGTGTATGGCAATTTCAAGACCCTATTTTAGGTCAACAATTAGTTAAAAAATATCAAGATAGTAAAGTGGTAAAAGCAGTACCCATTTACAATGGTATGGGTGAGTTAGAAGGTTTTGAGAAAGAGACCGTAGCAGTTACAACACCCGAAAAAGCCAGTAATCCTAATCAAGTTAAGGAACACAACTAAGGGGCGGTTATCATGTCGAAAAATAAACTTTATATTACCCTGAGTGTACTGTTGTTTAGTGCGAGCAGTTATGCGGATAATATTATTAATATTTCTGGTTCGGGTCGCAATGGGGTATCGGTTAATACCTCTGCCGCAACGAATGGCCTAATTGATTTGTATCAGATCCAAAATAATAGTGTCGGTCAGGAAAATAATATAACGGTTAGTCAAATAGGACACAACGATACCATACGAATTGGACAAGGGGCAGTGTATGGTCAATTCAGCGGACAATGGACTGAGTTAGCACCTGTTTCTTTAAATGTAGCGACTGTTAACCAATCGGGCGTTGATGGCTTGGTAGCGATAGTAAGTCAGAATGGTGCTCTTGCCAGTACAGTCCAAGCCACACAAGCAGCTAGTGTGGCTTATACCTTAAAGGTGAATCAATCTGGGGGTGGTCTGCATAGTGCAAATATCCAAACAACCGCTGGCTATAATGGTTCAGGGGTTGATATTAATCAATCGGGTATAAACAATAACGCAATCATATCTGGCATGAGTGGTGGTAGTGCCTTTATCAATCAATCGACCACAGGTGGGTCAGTCAACTTAAGTGGTCAAACGGCGAGCAGTATTTCTGTTACTCAATCGGTAAGTAACAGTGCAGTTTCTGTAGCAAATTTTGGCAGTTCTACACCGCTTATTATTTCTCAATAAACCTATGACTATTTCCCCCTCTTGCATTTGGAGAGTGGGGATATTTCTTTTTAACTCCAAAAAAGGCGAAATAGGCCATCATTTCGCCTTTTTTTATGAGATTTTTTAATTAACAAGGTCTTGTATTAAACCTTTTTGGTCTTATATTGTCTGTCATGCGTGTTTAACAACCTCTGAGACAGCTTTATGAATACCGCTTTAATCAAAAAATTGTTTTTATCGTCGATTATTTCTACCAGTTTATTCAATCCCTTTTATGCTTTCGCTGCTGGCCTACCACCCTTTGTAGAGGGTCAAGCTCTCCCTTCTTTAGCACCTATGCTAGAACACAGTATGCCCGCAGTCGTTAACATTTCAACGTCAACTAACATCCAAGTTAACGAAAACCCCTTAATGCAGGATCCTTATTTTAGACAGTTTTTTAACGTTCCAAGGCAGCAATCTCGGCAACAACAAAAAAACAGCTTAGGTTCTGGCGTTATTATCGATAGTAAACAAGGCTTAGTCCTCACCAATAATCATGTAATTGATAAAGCCGATAAGATCATGGTAACCCTTACTGATAGTCGTCAATTAAATGCCGAATTAATTGGTACTGATCCAGAAGCTGATATTGCGGTTATTAAAATTCCCGCTGATAATTTAACGCAATTACCCATCGCTGATTCTAGCCAAATTAAAGTAGGCGATTTTGTAGTGGCGATAGGCAACCCTTTTGGTTTAGGGCAAACGGTTACTTCTGGCATTATTAGTGCCTTGGGTCGTTCAGGTTTGGGCATCGAAGGTTATGAGGACTTTATTCAAACAGATGCCTCTATTAACCCAGGTAACTCGGGCGGGGCTTTGGTAAATCTGCGCGGCGAATTAGTGGGGATGAATACGGCTATTTTGGCGCCTACTGGCGGTAATGTCGGTATTGGATTTGCCATTCCGACCAATATGATTATGCCGATTAAAGAATCTTTAGTTAAACACGGCGAGGTTAAGCGGGGTTTATTAGGCGTAAGCACGCAAGATTTAACCCCAGAATTGGTGAATGCCTTTAATCTTGAAAATAAACACGGCGCGGCTATCAATCATATTGAAAGCAATTCTCCTGCCGCCAAAGCGGGCTTAGAACCCGGTGATATTATTGTGGCGGCTAACGAGAAGCCTGTTAAAAATAGCCAAGACATTCGTAATATTGTGGGTTTATTACAAGTCGGCGACAGTGTTACTATTGACTATTACCGAGGCAATGATAAAAGATCTGTAGTAGCCACGATTGGTAAGCAGGAAATCCCTCATATAGCAGGTGAAAAATTGCATCGCTTATTAAAGGATACTGTACTAACCGCTACGCTTAAGGATCAGATAGAAGGTGTTAACCTGAGTAAAATTGAAGCCTCCTCTTATGCTTGGAAAATAGGCTTACGTCCAGGTGATATCATCATTTCTGCCAATCGTTATCGGGTACACAATCTCGAAGAATTACAAAAAGTAGTTGATCCTAATAATGCCTTATTAATTAACATTCAGCGAGGTCAAGAAGGCTTCTTTGTTGTGTTAAGATAATCCTATGAGTATGCCTGAAATGAAGCAATTTATCCCTCTAAATATTGCCGTATTAGTCGTTTCTGATACGCGCACCGAAGCTGATGATACATCGGGCAAACTACTTGTCGAAAGAATCACCGCAGCAGGACATGCCGTGTTTCAAAAAACGCTTGTTCCCGACGATATTTATCAAATTAGAGCGATTGTTTCTCAGTGGATTGCCAGTGATGCCGTTAATGTGATTATTAGCACTGGTGGCACTGGCGTTACTGGCCGAGATGGTACCCCAGAAGCCGTAACACCTTTACTAGATAAGATATTGGATGGTTTTGGAGAGACCTTTAGGATGCTGTCTTATCAAGATATTAAAACCTCGACGATTCAATCCAGAGCGGTAGCAGGGGTCGCTAATGGCACTTATGTATTTTGTTTACCCGGCTCGTCTGGCGCCTGTAAAACAGCGTGGGATTTATTAATTAAAGATCAACTAGATCATAGAACCCGTCCTTGTAACCTCGTGCAATTAATGCCAAGACTCTTAGAAAAGTAATATGAAATCTGTATTTTTATTTCTGGGCGCCATCAGTGCTCTTTTAGCCGTTGCATTTGGGGCATTTGGGGCACACGGTTTAAAAAACATCTTAAGTCCAGAACTGATGGTGACCTATCAAACCGCTGTTAATTATCAAATGTGGCACGCCCTCGGTTTAATCGGTATTAGCATTATTCATCAACAAAATCCCGAATCAAAACTGCTTGCATGGTCTGGCAGACTGATGTTTTTAGGTATTTTGGTATTTTCAGGCAGTCTTTATCTGCTAGCCCTATTAAATATAAAAGAACTTGGCATGATTACGCCAATCGGTGGGGTTAGTTTTATGATAGCGTGGGCATTACTCGCTATTTTTTCGACAAAAAAACCACAAAAGAGTAGGTATAACAGTGCGCGACGCTAATCCACAAACTATTTATTTAAAAGATTACACGGTTCCTGATTATTTAATTCATCGCGTCGATTTAAACTTTACTTTAGATGCAGAAAATACTCACGTTATATCAAAACTGGTTTTAAGCAAAAATCCAGACAGCAAAACTGGAGATGCTCCGCTAGTTCTATTAGGTGAAAATCTAAGCTTAGTGCGGATTATTCTGAATGATGACACAGAACTATCCGATCAAGACTACCAACTGACCGCTGAATCATTGACTATTAAGTCGGTGCCGCAACAACGCGACTTTGTTTTAACGGTTGAAAACACCATCAATCCAACTGCCAATACTGCATTAGAGGGCTTATACCTTTCTAACGGCATGTTATGCACACAATGTGAGGCCGAAGGTTTCAGAAAGATTACTTATTTTCTGGATAGACCAGACGTGATGACAAAATTCACCACTACATTAACGGCCGATAAAACCCGTTATCCGGTGCTATTATCCAATGGCAATAAAATTGCTCAAGGCGACTTACCCAATAATCAACATTGGGTGACTTGGGAAGATCCTTTCAATAAGCCCTGCTATTTATTTGCGTTAGTGGCTGGAGAACTTGAGTTTATTGAAGATCACTTTGTGACGCAATCCGGCAGAACAATCAGCTTACAAATCTTTGTTGAAAAACATGATTTAGATAAATGCGACCATGCTATGCAGTCGCTTAAAAATGCGATGCAATGGGATGAAGAAGTCTATGGCCTAGAATATGACTTAGACTTATACATGATTGTGGCGGTTGGACACTTTAATATGGGGGCTATGGAAAACAAAGGCCTCAATGTCTTTAACACCAAATTTGTGTTAGCTCGTCCAGATACTGCCACTGATTTTGATTATGAACATATCGAAGGCGTTATCGCTCATGAATATTTTCATAACTGGACTGGCAATCGGGTAACGTGTCGCGACTGGTTTCAACTCAGTTTAAAAGAGGGATTTACCGTTTTTCGTGACCAAGAATTTACCGGTGATCGTACCTCTAAGGCCGTAAAACGCATCGAAGATGTCATTAACTTAAGAACCCGTCAATTTGCTGAAGATGCCGGCCCCATGGCACACCCTATTCGACCTGACACTTATATAGAAATTAATAATTTCTATACCCTAACTGTTTATGAAAAAGGTGCAGAAGTCGTGCGTATGATTCATACCCTGTTGGGAGCTGAAGGCTTTAGAAAAGGCTGTGACTTGTACTTTGCTCGCCATGACGGTCAAGCAGTAACCTGTAATGATTTTGTTAATGCGATGGAAGCGGCTAATGATATTGATTTAAGCCAATTTAGACGCTGGTATGAACAAGCAGGCACGCCAGTTTTAACCGTTAAGCAAGCCTATGATGTTGTCAACCAAACGCTCAGTTTAACCATTAAGCAACATTGCCCTGCTACACCTGGCCAAGACCACAAAGAACCTTTACACATACCCGTATCGGTTGGATTAATTGACCATCATGGCGCTAAAATCAACTGTGAATTGCAAGGCAGCTCAATTATCAGTGACCAAGTGATCCTAGAGTTAACTGCAGCAGAACAAACATTTGTGTTTGAAAACCTAGACACTCAGCCGGTAGTGTCATTATTACGCGGTTTTTCTGCACCCGTTAAACTCATCATGGATCATAGCCTTGAGGAACTAGCATTTCTCTTAAGCTATGACACGGATACGTTTAATCGTTGGGAAGCCGGTCAACAATTAGCGGGACAGATTATTGCTGATTTGATTGCTGATGTGCAACATGGTCGCCCTTTACAAATCAACCCAATTATTGTTAAAGCCTTTAAACAATTACTGGAACAAGCCTGGGGGGATTTATCTTATTTCTCCTTGCTATTGACATTACCTTCTGAAACTTATCTGGCTGAGCAAATGTTAGTCGTTGATGTTGAGGCTATTCATACTGCGCGAGAGTTTGTCTTAAAAACTTTAGCAACATTATTAGAGCCTCAATTTAAAACGCTGTATTCTGAGAATAATCGTGAAGAATCAGGAAAATTTGATTCGGATGCCATTGGGCGAAGACGCATTAAAAATGTCTGCCTTGCTTATTTAGGTCGGCTTGAACAAGCTGAAATTTACGAATGGGCAGAAAAACAATTTAATATCGCTAAAAACATGACCGATCAAATGGCGGCTTTATCGATTATAGTCCATCATAACCATCCGACTAAATCTACCTGCTTAGCGCATTTCTATGCACAATGGCAAAATGAAGCCTTGGTGATCGATAAATGGTTTAGCTTACAAGCGTCAAGTCCAATCGCTGATACTTTTACTGTTATACAAAATTTACTCAATCATCCCGCGTTTGATTTAAGAAATCCTAACCGAGTCAGAGCGTTAATTGGGGCGTTTAGTCAGGCTAATCCTTTACACTTTCATGCCGCTAATGGGCAAGGTTATCAATTTTTAGGCGATCAAATTGTGGCCTTAAATACCTTAAACCCCCAAGTAGCTTCACGTATGTTAAATGCGTTAACGAGCTGGAGACGCTATGATGAAAACAGACAAATTCTAATGAAAGCGCAATTAGAACGTATTATTGCGACAGAAAATGTTTCTAAAGATGTTTATGAAGTAGCGAGTAAAAGTTTAGCCGTTTAAAAAACCAGTCTTTACGGTCGATGTTCAAGTTTTTGATGTGTAAGTTTTAATAATACCCATTTAAGCCCCAAAATATTCGGGTATCGATCTTAACCGAGCGATGTAGGGACAGGTCGCGACCTGTCCCTACGCAAGTTTAATAAAACTATATGTCGATAATTTTAATATTGCAATAATGCTGTAACACAATCTTAAACAAACCTTAACCAATTTGTCATAGAAGACCTTTAACCTTGTCACAAAAGTGTAAAAAACTTCGGCAATAAAAATAATTAAATGCACAGTGTGCTGCTTAAAGTTAAGGGGATAA
>CAIQNQ010000120.1 GCA_903873165.1 uncultured Methylococcaceae bacterium
CCTAAACCGATATTAAAGACCTTAGTGGCTTTTGCAAATACTGCCGGTGGGCGTTTAATCATTGGCATAACAGATGATCATCAATTAATCGGTGTGGATGATCCCCTGACCGAAGAAGAACGACTGTGCAATTTAATCGCCGATGCCATTTCGCCGCGCTTAGTGCCTTGGGGGCTACCAACTTAAGACGGGACAGATGCTAGGCTTAACCTTATACTGTACCTCCTTAAGTGGGTAGCCGTAATAGCTAAAGAAGTAAATTAAAGTTTAAAAAACACGTTCAATTAAAACACAGCTCAGCAGGTGCGCTAAGAACCTGAACCAATAGCGCAAGCGGGCAGCCTTATTTTGCACCCCCTTAAACTGTGGCTGCACTCCCTAAAAACATTAATACCAGAATATGACAATTAACTGCCCCCTAGCACAGTGGGCGCATTCCCTAGAACATCGGCTGCCTTACCCAGAGCTTCCGCTGCATTCCCTAGAACATCGGCTGCCTTACCCAGAGCTTAAGCTGCTTTACCTAGAACATCGGCTGCCTTACCCAGAACTTAAGCTGCTTTACCTACGACATCAGCCGCACTACCTATAACCTTCAGTGCTTACGCCGGCAATTGTATATATCGGTCTTGACTTTAGGGGAAATTCGTCAAGGCATTGAACAAATTAATGGAGTATCAATTACTATCATCTAAAATTTCCTGACCTTATTGAGCAATGGCGTGCTCCATTTCTTCTAATGAAACACTATGATCAGCAGTGAGCATACCGAATAAATTATCTAATGATTGCTCAGAAATACTTTTAACTTCTGGATTATCATTCTGTGCCTCAATAGTCTGTAACATTATTTGTCCCTTATATTAGAAAACCCTAACCTAACTCAAGAAAATTATTCATCAACAACTTGATATACTCTGGGCTATCCATAAACAACACATGTCTTTCTGCCCATTCTTCACGACTTAAACAACGGTCAATTAACGCAGCAATACGTGTTGAAGCGGACTATCTCGTAAGCTAAGCGGATTCGTTGAAACAATTTAGTCATACAACGTTTACCTTTGTTAGACTCTGACCCGAATTGCGCTTAACGCATAACCTTAAAACCAACAAAGCTGGATGAGTATTACCGCATCAAAGATATAATGTAGATCAAATGTGACAACCAAATGGGCAGGATAGATAAACAACCTATCGTCAGAGCATTTTGATGATATGCTTTTTGAAAAATAAGATTGAATTTTGTCTAGACCTTCAAACAACAACCTAATCTCAAACAATAATACCAAGACTAACTTAAAATAGTTATACTAAAAGATAAACGATGACTTAAAGGATAATCAGGTTTTGAATAGTGTTGAAGAATTGGCTAAAGCAAAGCAATATTTGCGAGATTTAACGGGTGGTGGTCTGTTACTGGCCGAAACCTGTTATGGCTGATTTTATGCAATCGGTCGTTGCAGAAACTAAACGGGTCTATAAGCCTAATTTGGCAGCCGATGCTTGGGATAGTTTTATCGATGAACGAG
>CAIQNQ010000121.1 GCA_903873165.1 uncultured Methylococcaceae bacterium
CCTGATGTTACTGTCACGGATCAATCACCTGATATAAATTTATCAACAGACCCAGTTATTCCTGTTGACCCAACTTTTGTAAGCGACCCTATTATAGAAACGGGCTTTATTGCAACTGATGTAACACTGGATCCATCAACAACAATTCCTGTATCAACAGACACTACGGCAACTGATCCATCAATCGTGACACCTGTATCAACAGATACTACGGCAACTGATCCATCAATAGCAATTCCTATTTCAATAGACACTTCAACAACTGATCCTATTGCTAGCGATGCAACTGAATATTCTTATTACACAAAAGATCCTATTGTTACTGCTGATCCTTCATCAATAAGATATTTAACAGATCGTAATGAACCTGATCAATCCACAGAATCGCCTATTTCAACAGATCCTACTATTACAGAAACACCTGTTTATAAAGATGACCTTTCTACAACAGATGCATCAGTATTAACCGACTCTACTGTTAATGATCAATCAGATGTAACAATTTTAAATTACTTTCGTCCAACTGAAATTAATTACCGAGAAATCAGTTTTCAACCTGAAAAAAGCATTCAATTAACAGATACGCTTATAGTTAACCCAACTATTGTAGCTGGTATAAACTTGTTTGATTTATCAGCAGGAAATTCTATCTCAGTGTCTCCTGCTGTTACTGATTCATCACCAGTATCTTTTTTAATTGACCCTTCCTTAGCACTTGGTTCAATAACAGAAACTAGCCATATTGCGACAGGTAAAGCTAAGAAATAAACAAGAATGTCCACAGAAAAAATAGCCATTCTGGCTCGAATGGCATAGGACACTGTTTAACTTAACTAAACAAACACAAAAAAGCCCCGACTATTTAACAATAGTCGGGGCTTTTTCAAAAGTAGAATTAAAACCCGCAGAATCCGCGCGCTTTAAGACAGGATGATTACATCATGCCGCCCATTCCACCCATACCGCCCATGCCACCCATATCATGACCGCCACCGCCATGGCCTTTGTCATCACTTGGTGCATCAGCAATCATTACTTCAGTAGTCAACATCAAGCCAGCAACTGACGCTGCATTTTGTAATGCAGTACGTGTTACTTTAGCGGGATCAAGAATACCCATTTCAATCATATCGCCATAAAGGCCAGTTGCTGCGTTATAACCGAAGCTGCCAGTACCTTTTTGTACTTCGTTAAACACTACAGAAGGCTCGTCACCTGCGTTAGAAACGATTTGACGTAATGGCTCTTCCATCGCACGACGTAAGATATTAATACCCACAGTCTGATCGTGATTAGCGCCTTCTAAATCAACTAAAGCTGATAATGCACGTACTAAAGCAGTACCACCGCCGGCCACAACGCCTTCTTCAACCGCTGCACGAGTTGAATGTAAAGCATCTTCAACGCGAGCTTTCTTTTCTTTCATTTCAATCTCAGTTGCAGCACCTACTTTGATGACAGCAACACCGCCAGCTAATTTAGCTAAACGTTCTTGTAATTTTTCTTTATCGTAGTCAGAAGTCGCGTCATCTGCTTGAGCACGAATTTGCGCTACACGACCTTTGATTTGATCTTCAGAACCAGCACCATCAATGATAGTTGTGTTTTCTTTAGTGATTTGTACGCGTTTAGCAGTACCTAATTGCGTCAATTCTGCTTTTTCTAGGCTTAGACCTACTTCTTCAGAAATAACCACACCACCAGTCAATACAGCGATATCTTCTAACATCGCTTTACGACGATCACCAAAACCAGGGGCTTTAACAGCCGCTACTTTTACGATACCACGAATAGTGTTAACCACTAAAGTAGCTAACGCTTCGCCTTCAACGTCTTCAGCAATAATTAATAATGGACGACCTGATTTTGCTACGCCTTCTAAGATCGGTAACAAGTCACGAATGTTTGAGATTTTCTTTTCGAAAATTAAGATGAACGGATCATCTAATTCAACACTCATGTTTTCTTGTTTGTTGATGAAGTAAGGAGACAAGTAGCCACGGTCAAATTGCATACCTTCAACTACGTCTAATTGGTTATCTAAACCTGAACCTTCTTCAACAGTGATAACGCCTTCTTTACCGACCTTTTCCATTGCTTCTGCAATGATTTCACCGACTGATTCGTCAGAGTTTGCAGAAATAGTACCTACTTGAGCAATCGCTTTGTTATCAGTACAGGGAGTCGCAGAAGCGACGATAGCTGCCACTGCTTTGGTGACTGCTAAATCGATACCGCGTTTTAAATCCATTGGATTCATGCCCGCAGCAACCGCTTTTAAACCTTCATTAACGATAGATTGTGCTAAAACTGTTGCAGTGGTAGTACCGTCACCCGCCACATCAGAAGTGTGAGAAGCCACTTCTTTAACCATTTGGGCGCCCATGTTTTCGAATTTATCTTTCAATTCGATTTCTTTCGCAACAGATACACCGTCTTTAGTGATAGTTGGAGCGCCGAAGCTTTTATCTAAAATTGCGTTACGACCTTTAGGGCCTAAAGTTACTTTTACTGCGTTTGCTAAAATGTTAACACCACGCGCCATACGGACACGCGCGTCATCACCAAATAATACGTCTTTTGCTGCCATTTTTATGTCTACCTTTGTGTAATATTATTAGTATAGAGAGATTTCAAACTTAAGCTAAGATGCCTAAGATATCTTCTTCACGCATGACGATTAAATCTTCGCCATCAACTTTAACTTCGTTACCCGCATATTTACCAAATAATACGGTATCGCCTACTTTAACTTCTAAAGCACGCACATTACCATTATCTAGTTGTTTGCCATTACCTACCGCAAGGACTTTACCTTGGCTAGGCTTTTCAGCGGCTGAGCCTGGTAATACGATACCACCAGGGGTTGTTGTTTCTTCTTCAAAACGTTTAACTATGACTCTATCGTGTAACGGACGTATACTCATTTATATCTCCTAAGATTAAAATAACAAAACTTATTAGCACTCGTCTCTAATGAGTGCTAATGATAATGAACTTTTGCATACTGTCAAGTTCTTTGGCATTATCTCTACTACCATTAACACAATAATTCGATCCATGAACGACAACCAATTGCTACGCTATAGCCGACAAATCATGCTGCCTCAATGCGATATTGAGGGACAACAAAAACTACTTTTAGCCAAAGCTTTAATCGTTGGTGCTGGCGGCTTAGGCTCACCCGCAGCCATGTATCTGGCTGCTGCGGGTATCGGTCATATCACTATTTATGATAATGATGTCGTAGAGCTATCCAATTTACAAAGGCAGATTGCTCACAACACCCCCGATATTGGGTTAGATAAAGTTATTTCAACCCAACAAACATTGAAAAATTTAAATCCTGATATAGAAGTGATAGCTATTAAACAAAGATTAACAGGCAAAACATTAGAGTCAGAAGTGCTTGCTGCGGATATCGTATTAGATTGTAGTGATAATTTCGCCACGCGCTTTGCTATAAATCAAGCCTGTGTTAAACATCAAACCCCCTTAGTATCGGGTGCAGCGATTCGGTTTGAAGGCCAGGTTTCCGTGTTTACCCCAGGCACACACAATAGTCCTTGTTATAACTGTTTATACAGCAGTGACGGTGAAGAATTACAAAACTGTTCCACCAATGGCGTTATAGCAGCTATCACAGGCATTATTGGCTGCATTCAAGCCCTAGAAGCGATCAAATTAATCATTTCAGCCGGAGAGCCTTTAATCGGCAAGCTATTATTATTAGATGGATTAACAATGGAATGGCGCACAATGACATTAAAAAAGAATGCCACCTGCCCTACTTGTGGTGGTTTATAAGCCAGATAATTACGAGATAATCTGACTTATAAACCTCAGAATGAATTTATTTTTTTGCCAACTTAGTCTTAACAAAGTGTATAGCCGATTCAGCTAAATCGTTAACTAACGACGGACTATCACCATGCACTTCTGCTTCACCAAATGGTTTAGTATTCTTACTGGTGTATTTATAAATAAAATAACCTAATGGGGCAAATACCGCCGTGGCAATGACGACCATTATTATCAATAAACCGATTACTCCACCCATAGTTCCTCCTCAATGATATTACTTGTACATTATTATTTTTAAAAGAATTTGAATAATACTCTTTTTTAACAGAGAAAAACATCCCTCTTATTCGAAGTCAAGTATTGCTTAAACAAAAAGATCATCGTATACTTTTAATTAGCTTACTTGATCAAGCTAGACACTATTCTAATAATACCGGAGGTTTTACAATGAAATGGGAAACACCAAGCTACACTGATTTACGTTTTGGTTTTGAAGTAACAATGTACATCTACAACCGTTAATTAAATAATCCTAACAATTCGTTAGGATTATTTGTTGTAGAAAAAAGGGGTTCATGATGAACCCCTTTTTTTTGCCTGAAATCTATTATTACCGTATCATTCACGGATTTACTTTAAGGCTTACACTATGAAAATTAGAGTTCTCGGCTCTGGGGCAGGCGGCGGTTTTCCACAATGGAACTGTAATTGCCATAATTGCCACCGTATTCGTCATCAACAAATGACCGGAACCGCCCGCACACAATCATCGATTGCCGTCAGCACGGACAATAAAAACTGGCTATTATTCAATACCTCGCCTGATATTAGAGCGCAGTTGGAGGCTTTTCCTGCGATTCAACCGAAAGAAGGCATCAGAGATACGGGTATTAAAGCAGTACTTTTAATAGATAGTCAGATTGATCACACCACGGGCATGTTAATGCTGCGTGAAGGTAAACCACTTGACGTGTACTGCACCGAAATGGTTAAACAAGATTTAACTACCGGCTTTCCGTTATTCACCATGTTGTCGCACTATTGTACGGTAAATCATCACCCTATTCCGGTCGATGGTAGTAGCTTTACCATACCCGGCATTGAAGACTTACGTATTTACAGCCAAGCTTTAAAAAGCAAGGCCCCTCCTTATTCACCGCATCGCTATGACCCACATGAAGGCGATAATGTTGGCGTCATCATTGAACAAATATCTACTGGCAAAAAAGTATTTTACTCTCCCGGCTTGGGTGAAATAGAACCGCATGTCATGGATGCCATGCAAGCAGTTGACTGTTTATTAGTCGATGGTACGTTCTGGACTGATGACGAGATGTGCACCCAAGGCATTAGTCAGAAGAAAGCCCGTGAAATTGGGCATTTACCGCAATCTGGCGAAGGTGGCATGATAGAAGTACTCAATAGCGTGCCTAAAGCACGCAAGATATTGATCCACATCAATAACACCAACCCAATTTTAGATGATGATTCCGCGCAACGTAAAACCCTAGATGCCGCAGGCATAGAAGTGGCTTACGATGGTATGGAAATCGACTTATAGTCATAAACTAAACACACACCTTGGATACAACCATGAGCACTAACGATACTCCCGCATGGACCAGAACAGAATTTGAAGCCGCCCTTAGAGGCATGGAACGCTACTACCACATTCATCATCCGTACCATACATTGATGAATGAAGGTAAACTCACCAAAGCTCAATTACAAGGCTGGGTGGCTAACCGCTTCTATTATCAAGTTTGTATTCCCATTAAAGATGCTAATATCCTAGCTAATTGTCCAGATCGTGAAACGCGGGCTAAATGGATACAACGTATCTTAGATCATGATGGTCACCCAGGTGATCCAGGTGGCATTGAAGCGTGGATACAATTAGGCATTGCCGTGGGTTTAACGCGTGAAGACATCACTTCGTTAAAACATGTCTTACCGGGTGTGCGTTTTGCTGTTGATGCTTATGTTAACTTTGCACGCAGAGCGGAATGGCATGAAGCCGCCAGCTCGTCTTTAACTGAATTATTTGCGCCTAAAATCCATCAGCAACGTTTAGATAATTGGCCAGAACATTACCCTTGGGTGGATATTGAAGGCTATAACTACTTCCGTAAACGCTTAACTGAAGCGCGTCGCGATGTAGAACACGGCTTAGAAATCACCTTGGATTGGTATAAAACCCGCGCACAACAAGATCGCATGGTTGAAATTTTAAAGTTTAAACTCGATGTGTTATGGAGCATGGCAGATGCGATGTACATGGCTTATGTTAATGACATGCCGCCTTACTTTAACACTGAGCAATAAGCCCTTTTATTTACTTTAATCTTGTATAAATAATGAGTATAAATCCAGATCTACCTATTCAGTTTTCTCGCACTCACCGCTTGCAATGGGAAGAAGCCCAACAAAAGAACGTCATTCTTTACCCAGAAGGCATGGTGGAACTTAATCAAAGCTCGGCTGAGATCCTAAAACTCTGTGATGGTACGCGCACGCTCGCTCAAATCGTCAGCGATTTAGAAGCTGCTTTCAGTACGTCTGGACTCACTAACGACATCACCGCTTTTTTAGAGGTTGCACTACAAAATGGCTGGATTAACCAAAACTAAACCCACGCCTCCGCGTTGGTTATTAGCAGAGCTCACGTATGCCTGCCCACTGCAATGTCCGTATTGCTCTAATCCACTTGATTACACTAAATATCAAACTGAATTAGACACAGACGGCTGGAAGCGTGTGCTTAGCCAAGCCCGCAAAATGGGCGCAGTACAACTGGGCTTTTCAGGTGGAGAACCGTTAACCCGCCAAGATCTGCCTGAATTGGTTAAACACGCCCGAGACCTAGGTTATTATTCCAATTTAATCACGTCGGGCTATGGTTTAACGGAAGAGAAAATCATCGCCCTAAAAGAAGCGGGACTGGATCATATTCAAGTCAGTATTCAAGCCAGTAGCCAAGAACTCAATGATCATATTGCCGGAACTGCGTCTTTTAATCATAAGAAAGAAGTCGCGCATCTCGTCAAAAAACATGGCTATCCGATGGTGTTATGCGTGGTGATCCATCGCGAGAATATCCACCAAATGCCAGAGATATTAGCGATGGCAGAAGAACTAGGCGCTGATTATTTAGAACTGGCCAATACGCAGTATTATGGCTGGGCGCACACCAACCGCGATCAATTATTACCGACTAAAGTACAATTTGAGAAAGCTGAAGCCATAGCGCAAGCGTTTAAAGAACAAGTCACGGGTAAAATGAAGATCTATTACGTGGTTCCGGATTTTTATGAAGACAGACCCAAAGCCTGTATGAATGGCTGGGGCACAACCTTCTTAACGATAGCACCGGATGGCGTAGCCTTACCTTGTCATTCTGCGCGTGAACTCCCAGGTTTAGACTGCCCTAACGTCAAAGACTACAGCGTTGCAGAAATCTGGAACGAATCCAAAGCCTTTAACTACTTTAGAGGCACGGAATGGATGAAAGAGCCTTGTCGCAATTGTGATGAAAAAGATAAAGACTTTGGCGGCTGCCATTGCCAAGCTTATTTATTAACTGGCGATATGCACAACACCGATCCAGTATGCAGCAAATCACCGAATCATGGCGTAATACAAGACGCGATTGATTCAGCCGCAACCAGTGCTTTAGCTGGGAATGAAAAACCCTTAGTATTTAGGAATAGTAAGAACTCAAAGTTATTGTCTTAAAGTTAGATAACTCGCAAGTAATTATTCAGCCCCCCTCTTTGACAAAGAGGGGGGGGGGAGATTTTATTAAATAAATCCCCCTCTGCCTCATTGTTAAACTTGATCAATGTCTGTTACCTAAACTATCTGATTTTCCATCATCAGGTTCACTTCTTAATTCGCCTTTAAGTACTCCATAGGAAAATATTAAACTATGACGCCAAATTGGCGACACTGCTATAATGACTTAACGTGAAAGTTTGAGGGGATAATAATGGATACTGGAATGGTTAAGCAGGAGCGCATTGGCGCTCGCGTTCCTAGGCATGTTTATGAAAAATTAAATCGTGCCGCTGAATTAACAGGTGCAACTGTTAATCAATTTTTAGTTCAATCGGCTCTTAAAGAAGCTCAGGCTATCATTGAAAGAGAAGAAAAAATTGCCCTAACTTCTCAAGATTGGAACTGGCTGCTTAATCTCTTAGAAAATCCACCTGACCCCAATCCTCAGTTAACATCTGCTTTAACACATTACCACCAGTGTAAACAAAACGATGCAGATTCAAGCTTTAACTGGCAACCATAACCGACAAGCTTTTGACTCAGGGTGTCAAGAGCTTGATAATTGGTTAAAACGAATAGCTCGTCAACATCAAGAAAAAGGTTTATCAAAAACATTTGTAGCTACCGATGCAGAAAGTGCAGGGACTATATTTGGTTATTATGCCTTAACACTTTCTGAAATAGATAATGTTCATTTGCCTGAATCACACCGTAAAAACCTGCCTAGAAGGATTCCTGGCATCAGGCTTGGTCGATTGGCAGTCGATAAAAATTATCAGGGTAAGAAATTAGGTGAATTATTACTGGTTGACGCCTTGATGCGCGCCCGTCGCATTTTTACTGAAGCGGGTGGAATTGGTCTTTTTGTTGATGCGCTCGATTTACATGCCGCCAGTTATTACAATCGCTTTGGATTTGAATCAACGCCTGATAATCCATTAATGCTATTTTTACCTGTCAATTAACGAATCACTACAAACCTTCCCAAGGCGTGTACAAACCGTCGACATTAACGCCAAACATATCCAAGACTCGACCGACGGTTTCATTCACCATCGCGGTTAACGAATCGGTCTTACTATAAAACGCCGGCATGGGTGGAAACATAATGCCACCCATTTCGGTCACAATCGCCATATTTCTGATATGCACCAGATTTAAAGGCGTTTCTCTGGGCATCACTACCAAACGGCGGCGCTCTTTTAACACCACATCGGCGCCACGAGAGATTAAGTTATCTCCAAACCCATGCGCCACGGCAGACAGCGTCTTCATAGAACACGGGGCGATAATCATACCTTCTGTCTTAAAACCCCCACTCGAAATACTGGCGGCAATATCATCAATACCATGTGTGACATCCGCTAACTTAAACAGCTCAGCCCGCTTCATATCCATTTCATGTTTTAAATTAACCACACCCGCATCAGAGATGATTAAATGCGTTTCCCACTCGGGTTGCGCCTGTAAAACCTGCAACATCCTGACGCCGTAAATAGCCCCTGTTGCCCCCGTCATCGCTATAATTAAGCGTTTTTTCTGTGTCATCGTAAAAGTATCAATAGTAAGGGCTAGAAATATGTGTATCCACTATTTATGTAGGAGCGGTTTTTGCCGCGATTATCTATTTATGTGGGAGTCGCTTTAGCCGCGTTATGTAGGAGTGGCTTTAGCCGCGAAAATTGTGGCTAAAACGAAAGTCGTGGCTTAAGCCACTCCTACAACAAGCAATAATAGCGGCTAAGCCAACAAGCGTTCTGCGAACTGATCCATAGCGGATACTAAAGCATCGATCATGTCTTCGCCTTGGGCAATATGTCCCGCATGAGGCAATATAACATATTCTGCTTTAGGCAAAGCCTCATGTAAACGCTGCCCCGCTTCTATAGGACACGTTAAATCCTGCCGACCATGAATAATAATCGTGGGAATATCACTTAACAGCGCACAATGCTCTAAAATCTGATTTTCTTCAATAAAATACTTGTTGATGGCATAGTGCACTTCCATAGTGACCTGTTTCACCATCTTTTCGGTGATATGTTCATCATGGCTCGACTCTTGATAGGCATGACCCAAAGCCACCTGACCACCCCACGCCATCCATTCCTTAGTCACTCGTCGCTTGGACACCTCATCTGCACCCGTTAATGCAGCCCAAAGACTCACCACAATATTATCTGGATCAATTTGCGGGGCACTGTCTAGCAAATGCTGATAACGTTCTGGATAGATTCGATTAACGCCATCTTTAGCAAACCACACCAAATCAGCATGTCTGGCTAAAAAGACCGCACGAATAATCAACCCCAACACTTTTTCTGGATGTTGTTGTGCGTAAAGTAAAGCTAATGCCCCACCCCAAGAACCGCCAAATACCAACCAGCGATCTATAAGCAATTGCTGACGAATACGTTCCATATCATCGATCAAATCTTGCGTGGTGTTATGTTCTAATTCCCCAAAAGGCAACGACTGACCACAACCGCGTTGATCAAACAAAATAATACGGTAATGGGCGGGATTAAAAAACCCACGGTGATGGGGTTTAGTACCCGAACACGGCCCCCCGTGTAAAAAGATCACCGGTATGCCATCAGGATTACCACTCACCTCTACATAAACGGCGTGCTGACTGTCGGTTTCAAGAAAAAAACTATGGTAGGGGGTAATATCAGGATAAAGGCTTTTCATGGTGAGAGTCGAATAAATAAATTGGGCTTAACCCGATCTGAATTTCAGTAGTCGGCAAAAACGGTCACAAAACCTATTGTAGTGTGCTAAATCTTAATTTACAGTTTTGTTTCAAAAATAATCCAATACCAGTCTCATCCATTTCTCCAGAAGCAACTGCCAATATAGCGTCTGCTGCTGCGGTTTGGCTGGCAATAAACGTGTAACCGTTCATTTCGATGAACAAGATACCCACACCAAAGCCAACCCGTTTGTTACCGTCAATGAAAGGATGATTTTTAACAAGCCCTACGATGTACGAAGCAGCTAGTTCTAGTATGGTTGGGTTCTCTGTGTAATTAAGCAATTGTTGCGGTCGAGCTAGCGCAGATTGCAACAACCCATAATCTCGTATTCCAGTTGCACCACCATTTAGAGCCAATAATCGTTCATGAATCAGTATGGTATCTTCCTCATTAATCCAGATAATAGCGGTCACTTGGACAAAATTTCGAAGGTTTCAGAATATCGTCCAATAATATGCTCAAATTTCGCCATTTTTACCGCAGAAACAGCTTGTGATTCTTCTACAGCTTTGCCAAGTAAAGCCCAGTGTTCAATTTGTTTTGGCGGTGTTCTGTGCGTAGTTTTAGCCGCCGCTTGAGCGATCTCTAATAAACTATCGGACAATTGTATGGTTGCCATGTGAATTCCCTAAATATTAAAAAATAATGTATCTCATTTTATCGTGTGTAGCACTGCACTTATCATAAGATCGAGCAATTAACACAGCAAAGCTCAAATCTACTTCGATTGACGCATGATAATCTAAAAATAACGCATTGACTGAATAAAATACACGCTGATACTGCGAAAAAGCAAGGTGACATTTGCGAAAAGCGCCCTGACACTAGCAAAATGTGACCTCACATTTACCAGTTGTGACTTTGCATAAGCTAAAAAACATGACGCTATTTTGAGACTTTGGTAAAAAAGCTGATAATTGCGTTATCGCATGGCGCAAATGTGCATACACATTTCAGTAATGTGACCTCACACCTGCGGATTGAGTGATCACAATTGCGGGATGTTTAAACACATTTTGCTAATGTGAAGACGCATTTTTGGAGTGTTTAGACGCTTTTTTGATGCATTAAAACGCATCATTAAGAACGACACAACTGAAGCTATTGAATACACGATACTTTTCCAAAGCAACCTACTCAATATGGAACAAGAATAAGACTTAAAACACTCTCAAAAATGCTTAAGTTATTGCATTTGTATTCCTTAACTTTAAATTATCCCACCTTATTTATGGCTCAGCTAGCCACTTTAAACGAAACCTTCCACTCTATAGTCACCCACAAATTAGCCGGAGCCGATTCCTAGCATTAAACAACAGACATAAAAAAAGGGCGAGAATTGCTTCTCTCCCTTTTTTATAAGTAGCGGTTTAAGCTGTGTGCTTAGAAACCAATACCTAAATAACCACCAGCAGTTAAACCATTAGTGTTAACTCCGTCAACTGCTCTACCAGTTAAGTTATAACGTACGTCAGCACCGATTTTGATGGCTTTCCAGATTGCGTATTCAGCACCTGTACCGAATTGCATGCCTGGATTTAATACTGTTACACCGTTAGATGGTGGAGAAATTACATTAACAGTTAAACCTAAAGGAATGATCCAAGGTCTGAAATCACTACCTTTCAAGAATTTAATTTTAGGAGAGGCTCCTAATGTGAATTGGCTAACATTAACCGTACCAGAACCTGTTTTTAATTTTCCATCATTATTACCTAAATCAGCAACAACGGTTGGTAATGGGGCAACTGCGAGATTTCTTTCACCAAAACTACGGTAATCAAACATCAACTCAGCCATTACATCTGTTTTATCAACTAAGCCCCAAACGTTATCAGTCAATCCAAAATCAAAACCTGCACCAATGTAATAGCCATCTTGATTAGTTTTACCTTCACCTAAAGCACCAGCGCTCAAAATGTCATTTCTTTTAACATCATTACGCGCAAAACCGCCACGGAAGAAGATTAAGTTATCATCATGACCTTTAGCATGGTGTTCTGCATGCTTAGCTTTTAATGAATTAGCCCAAGCATCTAACTCTTGTACTTTTTGACTATCAGCCGCAACAGTCGCCGCAATTCTAGAAGATGGCGCAGACGCATTTACTTGCGCTCTTAATTTAGACACTTCGTCTTGCAAAGCACGTAATTGCGATTCCAATGCGCCATTGCTGCTTCTTGTAGTTGTTTCTGAGTGGTGATATTCGGTGATGGTCGATGCTTTAGCTTTTTTAGCTTTTTTAGCCATCGCTTGTGGCGCCGCAACCATACCAGCAACAGCTAAAGTTGCTATAACCGCTCCTAGGTATTTTTTATTTTTATTAATCATGATCTTCCCCTTATGGGTTGTTAAATTACAAATAATTTGTATAAATACAACAAACTTTCCTATGCGTCGGAAATAATATCAGCTAAACGATTAACTCACAAGTTTTAATGCTATTTCATCTAAAAAACCATAAGCCTTAATTATCAATAAGTAAGAATACTTATCACTATAAAAGATACTCTACTATCAGCACAAAACCATTAAAACTTGATCTACATCAAGTTTACAACATTAACTATATACCTGAAACTTATTGGTTTTTATTATGCAACAATCCAACGCAATAAGAATAAAACCAGCACCTAGCCCTAAGTTTTACGGTACACGGTATAATGAGAAAAGCATCACATTTACTTTATTTCATGATTAAAATTCCAGACATCACTATCATTGGCGGCGGCGTTATTGGCCTATTAACCGCTAGAGAGCTTTTTAAGGCCGGAGCCACCGTAACCGTTATTGAAAAAAATCAGTTAGGGCAAGAATCGTCATGGGCGGGTGGCGGCATTCTGTTACCGCTTTACCCTTGGCGCCAGGCAGATGCGATTACTCGATTAACCCTACAGAGTTTAAAGTTGTATCCCACTTTAGCCAGCCAATTACTGACCGATACTCAAAAAGATCCTGAATGGACACCTTGCGGCTTATTGATCACTAAAAACCCCGATATTGATGTCGCTACGCAATGGTGCAAGCAAAACCAAATTCCGTTCGAAACAGCAACCCCCAGCTGGTTCGATAATCTCAACACCACACCTCATAATCCATTGTGGCTGCCTAGCATTGCCCAAGCTCGCAACCCTCGCCTGGTAAAGTCGCTTATTCAAGACCTGATTAACAAAGGTATTACTATTATCGAAGCATGTGAGTTGTTGGATGTCAGTATCCATAACCAGACTATTACGCAGATTCATACCAGCAAAGGGGTAATGCCGGTGCAGAACTTGATTATTTCTGCGGGCGCATGGACGGGAGAGCTATTTAAAAAGCTGTTTCCTGCACTAATAAGCCATAGACCCGAAGTACAACCCGTTAAAGGCCAAATGTTATTGTTTGATGGCAAACCTGACACCTTAAAAACGATGGTATTGGACGGCGATCAATACTTAATACCCAGACGCGATGGCAAAATATTAGCCGGCAGTACGGTTGAATATAATGACTTTAATAAAACGATCTCGGACGCAGCCAAAAACAAACTCACTGACTTTGCTTATGACTTAATGCCCGCACTCAAAGAAATCCCATTGCTACATCATTGGGCAGGCTTAAGACCAGGCACCGCTGACGGCGTACCTTATATTGATCAACACCCAGACATTAGTAATTTAAGTATTAATGCCGGACATTTTAGAAACGGCTTGATCATGGGTCCAGCATCCGCTCAATTAATGGTCGATCTGATTTTAAATCGCCCAACCCAAGTTGATCCTACACCTTATAAAATAGCGTCTCGCTTAGCGTAATTACTTAACCCCTTCTTTGACAAAAATGGGGTAGGTGTGAATAAATTCGCACTTACATCGCTCGGTTAAGAAATGAATGCCCTGAATATCATTAATAGTTAGCTTTATAAACCAACCATAACCAAGACATTATGAATATCTATCCATTACTACGGCCTTTATTATTCTCCCTCGATCCAGAAACAGCGCATGAAGTGACGCTTAAATTGCTTAAAATCTCTGATAACAGTGGATTGAGCCAGTTACTTTATCCGACATTACCAGAGAAGCCTGTTGAAGTAATGGGTTTACACTTTAAAAACCCCGTAGGACTAGCGGCTGGTTTAGATAAAAATGGCGATTACATTAATGCCTTAGACGCCTTAGGTTTCGGTTTCATAGAAATCGGTACGGTCACACCCAGACCCCAACCCGGCAATCCTAAGCCGCGCTTATTTAGATTACCCGAACATCAAGCGATTATTAATCGGATGGGCTTTAATAATTTGGGCATCGAACATTTACTCGCTCAAGCAAAGCACAGCGCTTACCGTGGCATTTTAGGCATTAATATCGGCAAGAACTTTGATACGCCTATTGAAGAGGCGACGGAGGATTATTTAATTGGTTTACGTAAAGCCTATGCGTCTGCCAGCTACATCACTATTAATATCTCCTCACCCAATACTAAGAATTTACGCCAGTTACAACAAGGTGATGAGATAAGAAGACTCATTGCCGCATTAAAAGAGGAACAACTGAAGCTGCAACAAGCATACGATTTTTATGTGCCTCTAGTCGTTAAGATTGCACCCGATCTTACTGACGATGAAATCAGCCATATCGCCCATTTATTGCTCAACTATGAGATTGACGGTGTGATTGCGACTAACACCACTATCGCCAGAGACGCCATTGCTAAGCACCCGTTAGCTCAAGAGGCCGGCGGCTTAAGTGGTGCGCCCGTTAAAGCCGCAGCAACGCGAGTGATTAAAGGCTTAGCCGCAGAATTACACGATAAAGTGGCCATTATTGCCGCAGGGGGTATTTTAAGCGCAGAAGATGCGCAGGAGAAGTTAAACGCCGGAGCGAGTTTGGTGCAAGTCTATAGTGGCCTAATCTATAAAGGCCCGCAATTAATTGCAGATATTGTGAAAGCTCTTTAACAGGTGATTATCTCCCTCCTTTTGAAAATGGCAGCACAGAGGCGATTTATCTAATAACCGACATTCCGCACCCCCTGCTATTCAGAATTAGCATATAAGAGAATATAACGCTCACCGAGTAAGTTAAAAAGACAGAGCGTCATGATCATCATCAGTGCCATGATACGTTTGGGTGATTTAAGAAATAGGGTGTTCGCCATGAACCAGGGGTCTTTCTTTGCCTTTGAATCCGAGTACTTCGACGATGCGTGGATCGTGCAAAGCAACGACTTTCATAGTCTTTTTCAAATGCGCCAACGCTTTTTGTATTTACTAAAACGTTAAATACGGACGCAGACAGTATTAAAAAACTATTAGAGTTTTTTTTGTATCCTTTAATCAAGCTACCCAATCTAGTTCAATCTTAAACTGCAATCCTGCTTTTATAGCAAGCGTAAGCAGCATGTCCAGGCTAAACTTCTTCCAATGACCCCGAACTAAATTAGAAACCCTAGACTGAGTAATACCAAGCCTTTCAGATGCTTCTTCCTGGGTTAAATCATTATCAATAATCCACAATCTTAGCTTGGCCATTAAGTCAGCTCGCATCTGCAATACTTCAGCCTCATGGGGTGGAAAGCCAAGGGCTATAAATAAGTTCTCACCCGCTTCAATCATCTCTGTCATTAACTTTCTCCAATTTGCTTAAAGCGTGATTTAGCTAATTCAATATCACGCGGGGCGGTTTTCTGGGTTTTCTTCTGAAAACAATGCAACACATAAACACCTTCAGGCCGTGAAGATAAATAAATAACACGATAGGCTCCGCCAGCTCTTACCCGTATTTCACGCACCCCAGAACCAATGCTTGACATGGGCTTCCAGTCCGAAGGATCAAGACCTAATTGGACTTGATGTAGCTCAATACCCGAATCACGTCTCGCTTCTTCTGGAAAATCCCGAAGATCATTAAGGCTACTGCCTAAAAAAATAGTTTTTTTCATGTTGCCAAGTATAAATCATCATTAAATTTACTCAACGCTTTTAATTATATTGTTAAGTGTTAATTGACGGTTTACAATGACAAATGATTAAAAGTTTCTCTCACAAAGGTTTAAAAGCGTTTTTCGAAACCGGTAATAAAGCCGGTATTCAGGCGCAGCATGAGCAAAAATTGCGCTTGCAACTTGTCTCGCTTGATAACGCTAAATCAAAGAATGATATTAATGTTCCATCATGGCAGTTGCACGAATTAAAAGGCGATATGAGAAGACATTATTCAATCTCTGTGAATGGAAACTGGCGTTTAACATTTAGATTTGAAGGCGAAGATGTCATCTTGCTGGATTATCAAGATTATCATTAGGAAATTAATATGACGATGCACAATCCTCCGCACCCAGGGCTCGTTC
>CAIQNQ010000122.1 GCA_903873165.1 uncultured Methylococcaceae bacterium
ACTCAAGAGCGCGAGCATAAAACCTTGGTTATATTAACGCAGGCTTTGGAGCTATGGCAAGCCAATTGTACGCAAGCAAAATGTGCGGATGAGGTTTTAATCCCCATTAATATCGTCAAAGAAACGTGGTTAACGGCGGTAGATGAACCTAATTTACAGCAACGCTTTTTGAGTGGTCGGGTTAACTTTTGTACCTTAATGCCCATGCGAGCCATTCCCTTTAAAGTGGTCTGTTTATTGGGTATCAATGATGGTGAGTTTCCCCGAACTCAACAGATCAAGAGTTTTGATTTAATGGGGCAACGCGGGCATTATCGTCCTGGTGATCGTTCGCGTCGGCAAGATGATCATTACTTATTCTTAGAAGCCGTAATGTCAGCCAGAGAGCAGCTTTATATCAGTTGGGTGGGGCATAGCATTAGGGATAATACCGAGATTCCACCTTCGGTATTTGTGAGTCAATTACGCGAGTTTATTGCGCAAAGTTATGGTTTGGATCTAGCAGCGATCACTGTCGCGCATCCTTTACAACCGTTTAGTATTAATTACCTTAAAACGAACATAGACCTCCGCTTGTATACGTATTCTAAAGAATGGTTTGAAACGGATATTGATAAAAGGGGGGTGAGTGCGTTAAAAACGGCTCGTGTTGAATTACCTAAAGTAATAAGTATCGATACCTTAGCGCGGTTTTTAAAAGCACCGGTTAAGACCTTTTGTCAGGAAACTTTAAAGATCAGATTTGAGGACGATAATAATATCAGTGAAGATAATGAGCCCTTTGGCTTTAATCATTTAGAAAGTTATCAGCATACCGATGCTTTGTTAACAGAACTCAAAGCAAATCCAACCCTGTCGCTAGAAACTGTGTTCAATGAGCGATACCAAACCTTAAAAGCCACGGGAAGTTTGCCTTTAGCAGGCTTTGCTAAATTAACCTTTGATGGTTTAACAGCGGCGGTAACCGGGGCTTGGTCGCAGTATCAAGAATTATTAGCTAGTGGCTTTACAGAGATTGCCCCACAATCTATTAGTCTCGATTTGTGTTTAGATACGCAAGAGCACTTACAGCTCACAGGTAATTTAACGAATTTGTATCAGCATCCAACAGGTCAGTTAGCGTTTATTACCGTTACGGCCCAGACTTTATGTGTTAACACCTCTAAGCAAATTAAATATCATACGGTCATTAATATCTGGTTAACGCATGTTGTGGCTTGTGCGGCGGGCTTAAATTGTGTGACCTATGGGGTAGGTGCAGACGCAATGATTCAGCTTGGCGCTATTCCTACTCAAGAAGCGCAAACCATTTTAGAGCAATTGGCTGCCGCCTGGTATCTAGGGTTACAAAATCCGTTACCTGTTGCTATAAAGTCCGCTTTTGCCTGGTTGCCTAAACGCGATTTAGCGATGGCTCAAAAGCAATATGAAGGTGATGACTGGAATGCTGGCGAGGTCGTTTATGATCTGTATTTACGGCGCTTTTTTCCAGAGTTTACTGTGTTAGAGGCTGGTTTTACAGAGTGGGCAGAGCGTTTATATGCACCTGCTTTTGCGCAGATACAGTTAGTAAAAGGAGCGCAGTAATGCCAGTGATTAATAAATTATCTGCAATTGATTTTCCTTTATATGATACTCGGTTAATAGAAGCCAGCGCCGGAACGGGTAAAACCTTTACCATCGCTGCGTTGTATGTGCGGCTAATTTTAGGTCATCAGTTAGGTGAGGCTTTTAAGGATCGACCTTTGTTACCACCGGATATTTTGGTGGTAACTTTTACGGAGGCGGCGACTAAAGAATTACGCGATAGAATTCGTACCCGATTAAGCTCGGCGGCGCAGTATTTTCGGGGGCAGCACGTTAAAGAGGATGCTTTCCTTGATGAGTTACTGAGCTTTTATCCGAATGAATCAGAACGTTTAAGTGCTGCACAACGCTTAGAGTTGGCTGCTAATTGGATGGATGAAGCGGCGGTGTATACGATACATGGCTGGTGTAATCGCATGTTAAAGCAACACGCCTTTGATAGTGGCAGTTTGTTTAACTTAGAGCTTAAACCTGATGAGACGGAATTATTAAATCAAGTCGTGCGGGATTATTGGCGGACTTTCTATTATGCGTTGGCTGCTGATAATGTCTTTTTACCGGAGCTATTTAATGAGTTTAATACTCCCGAAGCCTTGCAAAAGGTCTTAAAAGATTTCTTAATTAAAGAAGACCCTATCGATAATAATCTCACTGAGCATAAAGATATTAATGCCTTATGCACGGCATTTTATCGAGATTATCAGGCACAGTTGTCAGCTTTAAAAGCGCCTTGGCAACAGTGGGCGGGTGAGATGAGAGTTCTAATAGAACAAGCCTTAAAAGCAAAAGTGTTATCAGGGACGAATTATAGAAGTGACGTGCGAAATGCTTGGTTCAATAAAATCAACGAGTGGGCTGAAAATCCGAGTCAAGCCGAGCTTGATTTAAAAACAGGTTTTTATAATTTATCAACACAGGGTTTAGAGGCTTTAACCAAGTCTGGCATTCCCCCTAAACATCCTGGCTTTGATGCTATTGCTGATCTCCCTGCTCAAATATCCGCTCTCCCCAAATTACGAAGCGCTTTAATCGCCCATGCGGTGCATTGGATGCGACAACGGGCAGTTGCAGAGAAGAATCGCTTAGCCCAAATGTCTTACAACGATATGTTAACGGGTTTGGATTTTGCCTTGCAGGGTAAAAATGGGGCACAGTTTGCCCAAGTGATTCGACAACAGTTTCCAATTGCTTTAATAGATGAGTTTCAGGATACCGATCCTGTGCAATACCGGATTTTTGAGAAGCTGTATCCGCCCACAGAAAACGCGGCTTTAGGTTGCTTTATGATTGGTGATCCTAAGCAAGCCATCTATTCTTTTAGAGGCGCGGATATTTTTACCTATTTAAAAGCTTACACAGCGACTCAAGGCAAACATTACACTTTAGATACCAATTACCGTTCTACGGAAGCTTTGGTGAAAGCGGTGAATCGGCTATTTTTGTTTGCGGATCAATACCAAGAGCAGGGCGCGTTTTTGTTTAAATCTGCTGATAACACTAATCCATTACCGTTTGTGGATGTGAGTGCTAGTGGTCGTAAAGACGCATGGCTTATTAACGGTCAACCAGCTGATGCATTAAATTGTTGGGTTTGGGAATCGACTGAGGCGATTGCGCAGCAGGATTATCAGACCGCCTTAGCGGAAGTGACGGCGAGTCAGATTGTCCAGCTACTTAATGGCGCAGAGCAGCATAAAACGGGTTTTGCTACAGAGTCTACGTTTAAAGCTCTAAAGCCAAATGACATTGCTATTTTAGTACGCACAGGTAAAGAAGCGAAGGTGATGCGTAAAGCCTTAGCGAAGCGACATTTACCGAGTGTGTATTTGTCAGAGCGAGATTCTATTTATGCCAGTTCCGAAGCGGTCGATGTCTTAATTTGGTTAAAAGCTTTAGCGGAACCGCGAAACGAATATAAGGTAAGAGCGGCACTCAGTACGGCTACTTTGGGCTTTAGTTATCAGGAATTACAACATTTTGTGGTCGATGAAATCAGTTGGGAGGCACAGTTAGAACGCTTTGTGATTTATCATGAGTGTTGGTTACAAGATGGTATTCTGCCCGCTTTACGGCGCTTAATCAATGATTTTAGTCTACATCTTAAGGACTTAACGGCAGGTGAAGGTGAGCGAACTTTAACCAATCTATTGCATTTAGCTGAGTTGCTACAAACAGCCAGTACGCAGTTAGAAGGCGAGCCAGCTTTAATAAGATACTTGGCAGAAGCGATAGCAGAAGACAGCACGCAAGGCAGTGATGAGCATATCTTAAGGCTAGAAAGTGATGCCGATTTAATTAAGATTATCACCATCCATAAGTCTAAGGGCTTGGAATATCCTTTAGTTTTTTTACCGTTTATCTGTGGTTTTAGAGAGCCCGATAAACAATACGACAGTTATTTTAAGTTTCATGATGCGCAGAATGACTTGCGCGTTGATTTAAATAAGACCGATGCCTCAAAACTACTCGCGAATAAAGAGCGTTTACAAGAAGACTTACGCTTGCTGTATGTCGCCTTAACCCGAGCACAATATGCGTGTTGGTTAGGCATAGCACCGATTAAAAGAGGTAATACGAAGGCCTGTTTGTTAGAAAAAAGTGCCTTGGGCTATTTAATAGGCTGGCAAGCCGAGCAAACGCCTAATAGCTTGCTTACACAATTAACTAAGGTAAAAGGTGAGTGTGAGTCGCTGGCGATTACTCCATTGCCAGAGATGAGCGAGGATGTTTATGTGCCCTATGCCACTACTGAGCAACTGGGTACTGCCCGGGTAGCGGAAGTAAAGATTGCTGATAATTGGTGGATTGCTAGTTATAGTGCTTTAAAACATAGCCATCAGCTCAGTCCGAAATATTTACCGGATGAACAAGAAACCCCGC
>CAIQNQ010000123.1 GCA_903873165.1 uncultured Methylococcaceae bacterium
TAAACACAGTGTTTCAGTTGCGTTGTCTATGGTAACATCTGATCTAAGTATATACATGCGCAGTCTTTTCTGTATGCTGTCTAATAGATCGATAGGCAGAATCATTAAAAAAGCGCTGGGAGTTTTAATGAGTAAAAATGTGCTGAGTACTCGGCCTTTAGGATTACATAAGGCGCCTAGGCTACTTTTAGTCTCTGTAATATCGTTAACATTGCAGGTTATTTGGCCTTGTAATAATTTAGCCGCATCAATTCCTGCATTGCGTTGAACTGGCAATAAATCTAAACCATTTAAAACAGCTAATGCATCTTTATTTGCATTTATGTATGAATCTCTACCTTGCTTTAATAATGCAGATTCAGTTTTTTTAGGTTCATATAATCTACTTTGAGCTAATTCAACAGCCTCCTTTGAACTATCAATACCTATATAATTACGACCTAAAATTTTTGCAGCCACTAGAGTTGTGCCACTACCACTAAAAGGATCCAAAATTAGGTCGCCTCTATCTGTAGTTAATTCAATAATCCTCTCCAATAACAGTACTGGCTTTTGAGTTGGATATCCTGTTCTCTCTTTTGCTTTAGGATTTAAAAATGGAATATCCCAGACGTCACTAAGTGGAACACCTTTTTTTTCACCACCAAAAATTACATTTCCTTCTTTATCCGTTGCGTAGGTAGAAACACCATGCTCATCCCTTACTCGAAGTTGCAATATTTGATCAATATTTGTCGTTTCAGAATATTCCCCATAAATTCTATTAAATTTATATTTATCTGTTTTTGAGAAGAAAAAAATTGTTTGATGGGCGGGAAGCAACCCTTTTGCAGAATTTGACCAACGCTTATATGTCCATATAATTTCGGATCTAAATTGTTTTTTCCCAAAAATATCATCAAGTAAAGGCCTAAGTATAAAATTAGCACTTGCATCACAATGCACAAAAATAGAACCCGTATCTTTCAAAACTCTATGAATTTGTTGAATTCGTACCTCCATGAACTCTGCATAATCGCTTAAATCTTGCCAAATATCTGAAAAGCAAAACTTTGTTTTTCTGTCTCTGGTTATAGAAGAATGATTTCTATTTGTAAAAAATGGTGGGTCTAAGTACACCATGTCTATTGAATCAGTATCAACGTTTAATAATTCATTAAGACAATCACCATGGATTACCTTATCTAATAATTCTTTCATATTTCTTTTGTAACTCGATTATCAGCAATTTCTTCAAGAATAACCTTAAGATCAATTGATGTTCTTTCTTTAACATAAGCCCATGCAGCTTCACCTTGAAAATATTGACCACGAATATTTGGGTTATCTCGAACTGAAATACCCTCATATAAGGTTTTTAATGCCCCCTGAATACGTATGGCTTGAGATCTATTTGGATAATAAAACATAACTCGAATTGGTCTATATCCAGCGTCTGATATAACTTTAATTCGCGTATGTTCTTTAGTAATGTGATCGCCATCTGTCGTAGCATCTTTCCATTTAATTTCTAAAGCATCATTTCCCACAAGGCAATCTATTTCAAACGTCTTGGGTCGTAAACCCAATGTATTTAAGATTTTTACTGAACTAGATTCAGGAAAAGCATCTAAAAAAACAAAGTTTAGTCGCCTCCTCAAGAAATGATCCAGCATATTTGTAAAGAAACCGACCTTTATTTTGATACACATCTATCAATTTACCTTCAGTTTCTTGTACGCCAAGTACCCTATATATTAGATAATGTGAGATATCATCATCTTTCATTTCCAACACTCTGTCTTCAGTTACCTTTTTAAGGCGTATAGCGTATTTATCTGCGAGAGATTTAATTTTTTCTGTAGTTGTCATAATTCATGGAGTTACTAAAATAATTGTTGATCATTTGATTTTTTCATCTTTCTTAAGTTTTTTAGAAAATTGCATCAATGCGGAGTCCAGACTAGTTACCAACTTTCAATCCCTGTAATACTAATTATTTAGAATCATGACAACTTAGAAACAATGCTCTTTCACCAACTTCCAGTATTAGCCATCGACACCCAAGGCTCTTGCGGCTCTAATGCCCCATCTTTCTGCAAAAGTTCGATTGAAATGCCATCAGGGGATCTGATAAAAGCCATTTTGCCATCACGGGGCGGGCGATTAATAACAACGCCTTGTTCGGCTAAGTCAGCACAAATCTTGTAAATATCATCTACTTGATAAGCTAAATGTCCAAAATTACGCCCGCCGGTGTAATCTTCTGTATCCCAGTTATAGGTGAGTTCTAAAAGAGGTTCTTTTGTATTAAGAGCCTGCTCAGCATCCAAGGGTGCATATAAATAGACTAAAGTGAATCGACCTGACTCACTTTCATGTCGGTAACTTTCAACTAAACCTAATTTATTACAGAAAAAATCTAAAGATTCTGCTAAGTCTTTAACGCGAATCATCGTATGTAAATAACGCATTTGTTTTAATCCTTATTCAGTTACTAGAAATGTTGCTTAATTTAAGCGTTTTTTTCAAGTTTGCTATGTTTTATTGAATACACAAAATACACCACCAAACCTAATACCAACCAGACAATAAATCTTATCCAAGTAATAACGGGCAAAAATGCCATCAATGACCCACAAGACAATACCCCTAACACTGGGAATAATGGATTGAGTGGCGTCCGAAAAGGTCTTTCTAAATCCACATGGGTGATGCGCAATACGATAACACCCACGCACACTAAAACGAAAGCCGCTAGGGTACCAATATTAACCAATTCCGCTAACTCGCCCAAGGGCACTAAACCCGCAATCAATGCCATGATGACGCCAGAAATAATAATAACGCGGACGGGAGTTTGAGTTTTTTCATCCACTTCACTAAAGAACGCTGATATCAAGCCATCTCTAGACATAGCAAAAACAATGCGCGTCAACCCATAATACAAAACCAACATAACGGTGGTTAATCCAGAAATCACTCCGGTAGAAATTACAGCAGCGCCCCAGTTATAACCCAACAAACTTAACGCATGAGCCACGGGCGATGAAACATTTAAATCCTTATAATTAACCACCCCTGTCAATAAGCCAGAGACTATAATATAAATAATGGTACAAAAAACCAAAGAACTGACGATGCCAAAAGGTAAGTCTCTTTGAGGATCTTTCGCTTCTTCTGCCGCTGTAGAAACCGCATCAAAGCCTACATAAGCAAAGAATACTAATGAAGCACCCGCAAGTACCCCCGTTGTTTGACCATCGGGTAACGTCTGAAACCAGCCATAGGGCATAAAGGGATGCCAATTTTCGGGATGCACATTAAAGATAGCAATGCCAATAAAGATACTGATAGTGACTAACTTAACGACCACCATTACATTATTGGCTTTTGCACTGTGTTTAACGCCCGCTATTAATAAAAACATCAGCACCAAAATAATCAGTGCCGCAGGTAAATTGATGATGCCACCTGCCATCGGTGCTTTAGTCAATGCGTCAGGTAAAGCAAAACCAATGGCTGTTAGGGCGTTATTTAAATAACCTGCCCAACCATTAGCAACAGCGGAAACTGAAATGGCATATTCCAACAATAAATCCCAGCCGATAATAAAGGCGATTAACTCGCCAAAAGCAGCATAACTATACCCATAAGCACTGCCGCACCCCCCAATTGCTGCTGATAATTCTGCATAAGATAAAGCCGCAAAAGCACAAGCTAATCCAGCTACAACAAAAGACAAAACAATAGCTGGCCCCGCTTGGGTTGCTGCAGCAATGCCCGTTAAGACAAAAATACCTGTCCCAATAATAGCACCAACCCCCAAGAAAGCTAAATCCCAAGCTGATAAACAGCGCTTTAGTTGATTTATACCTTCATCGTGCGTTGATATTCGTTTAGTTCGGAAAATTTTATGTGCCATATTAGGAAACGCCTCTGCTGAAATATAAAATTTAATAATGGGGGGTTAATAATGCGGAGGAGTCTCGTCAACAACTTCGCTCTGTTGATTAGCGGTTGTCGATAGACTTTTAATGCGTTCATTTAGTAATTGGCAGGTCGCCTCTAAACGCATAATTTGCTGTTGTTGTTCACTCACAATGCGATTTAATTCTTGGAGTAAATCTTCTTGATAAGCAGCTTTTATTTCTAACTCTATTAATCTCGGCTCATCCATTGGCATCTTTAAATCACTTTAGAAAATTGTTGCTGATGTTTTTGAGCTAAATATTTATCAAATACCATACAAATATTCCTAATCAAGAACCTTCCTGCTGATAATACTTCAATTCCCGTTGCTGATAAATTAATTAATCCATCAACTTGCATCGGTAGTAACATCTCAAGTTCTTTGCTAAAGTATTCATCAAATCGAATTGCATACTGCTGCTCAATTTGCGTAAACGCTAATTTAAAATTACAAATTAATTGCGTAATAACCGCCGCACGCAACTTATCATCTGCATCCAGCTCAATCCCTTTAAAGACCGGTAATTTATCTTGGCTAAGCAGTTGTTCGTAAGACTCTAAATCTTTAACATTTTGACTGTATACATCCCCTACGCGACCGATAGAAGTCACTCCGAATCCGATTAAATCACAGTCCGAATGGGTAGAATAGCCTTGGAAGTTTCGATATAACTTGCCTTCTCTTTGGGCTATGGCTAATTCATCATCTGGCTTGGCAAAATGATCCATCCCGATATAAATGTAACCCGCTTCGGCTAATTGTTGACCGACCCTTTGTAAAATATCTAACTTTACTTTAGCCGAAGGCATATCCGTATCATTAATCTGCCGCTGCGTTTTAAAGCGCGTCGGCATGTGTGCATAATTAAAAATAGAAAATCGATCCGGACTGACTTGTAAAACTTTATCTAGCGTTTTAGAAAAACTGTCTACAGTTTGCAATGGCAGACCATAAATAAGGTCAATATTAGTTGACCTAAATCCCTCTGCTCTGGCATCTTCTAAAACCCTAAACGTTTGGGCTTCGGTTTGAATACGATTGACGGCTTTTTGGACTGCCGGATCAAAATCCTGCACGCCTAAGCTAATACGATTAAAGCCCAAACTACGTAGATGCTTAATAGTCTCTGAGTTGGTTTCTCTCGGATCAATCTCAATAGAATACTCACCGGTATCATCTTCTTTTAAAGAAAAATACTGGCGAGTCGTAGCCATTAATTGTTGCATTTGTTGTGCATTTAAAAAGGTCGGCGTACCGCCGCCCCAATGCAATTGCCGAACTTCTCTATTAGCAGCAAATAAATAACCTTGTAGGGCAATTTCTTTCAGTAAATTAGCTAGATAAGGCTCTGTGTGTTGCCTATTTTTTGTGACTATCTTATTGCAAGCACAATAAAAACACACCGTGTCACAGAATGGAATATGAAAATACAGTGATAATGGCCCGCAAGAAGCATTCGACTTTATGATTTCTTGTCGATAATGAGCTTCGGTAAAGCCATCATGTAACTCTAATGCGGTTGGATAAGAGGTATAACGAGGCCCTGCTTTATCGTAGCGGTTTATTAACTTTAAATCGAATTCAAGAGACTGATCCATCATTTAATCGCATCATTAATAATGATTTTATGGGCGGTTTTATCTATTAATTCAACCGAATCTAAAGACCCTATTAAATCACCCGCTTGGGGCATGGCATTACCCGATGCGGAAACTCTAGCCAATAATTTAATTTTTGGGAAATTAGACAGCTTCATATTTGGCATCATGGTCATTGAGTCATTTAAAATAACGGTGACTGGTAACTCAGAAACTATTTTACGCGCAATCGCCAAAGGCATTTTTGGCCCCGACAAAGCTTGTGCATAAATAAAAACGGTATCATTAGGTTTAGCAGTTGCTTTTAGTTCAGCAGTCATATCAACCGCAACCTTTACTTCCACACCATTGGCGACAACAGGTTTATTTGATTTATCAGCAACAATAACTTGCGGTTTTTCTGCCACCAACTGATCCAATAACCCTTGTATCTGCTTTTGACCTTCAGAACCTGGTGGTAATAAGCCTAGTAGTTTTTTCCAAGTATCATAAGCGGCCTGATCTTCGCCACTTTGGGCTTTAGCCATGCCCCCTAACCACAAAGCTTCCATATTATCGGGTTCTAAAGCTAAGACTTTAGCAATAAGCTCGCTGGGCTTGCCAATTAAGTTTTTATCGTTAGCATTGGCTAAGGCATCGGCGTATAACAACATCACTTCTGGTTTATCGCCCAATAAGCGATAGGCATTGGCTAGAGCCTCAACTGCTTTAGGGTATTGTTCTAAAGCTCTATAAGATTGACCTAACATCAACCAGCCTTGACCATTATCAGGATTATCCTGCATTTTCTCGGCTAAACGCGTCACCATTTTATTAATCTCAGCGAGTTTAAGTCGCTCAGTATCAACTGACATTTCGGCACTATGACTAACCGCTGGATAATTTCCTAATAAAAAATATAACCCAGTCGACAATAAAGGCACAACGATTAGCACTACATAAACAACCCATCGGCCTTGAGCATTTGTTACTTTAGCAGCTGTTTTAATGTCTAAATCGTCACTCAAAGCTAACTCAAGATCGGCTAATTGCTCCGCATATTCAGACTCACTTAACGCACCGGATAGCCGACTTTCTTTAAGTTCTGCTAAACGATACTGCGCGATGGTAATGTTTTCTTGATCTAAATTTGCATCAGCAATTAATTGTCTACGCCAGAAAGCTGGCAATATAAATAAAAAAGCAATTAAGACCAGAACACTTACAATTAACCAAAATAAAATATTCAAGACAAATCACCTTTATCTAACAAACGACGGATTTTTTTTTGTTTTTCACTATCAAGCGTGATTTGCTGATCTTTAATATTAGCGTTAAGCGCTTGTCTTTTTTGGCGAATAAACCCATAAACAATGAGCAAGCCTAAAAGCAAAAACACAACCGGCGCAAGCCAAAGTAACGCTGTTTTGCCTCTAAATGCCGGTTTATAAAGAACAAAATCCCCATAGCGATCTGTCATAAACTGAATAATCTCAGCATTAGACCTACCTTGTTCTAGCATTTCATAAACTTGCCTACGCAAATCACCTGCTAATTCAGCATTTGAATCGGCAATGGTCTGATTTTGACAGACCAAACAACGCAATTCTTTAGTTAACGTTTCATAGTTTTCTTGCTGTATAGGATCGGCTAATTGCCGAGCATCTAAGGCATAGCTACTTTGACAAATTAAAAATAAAACACATAACAAATACTTCATTATTAAGATTCTGCTTGTAATTTAAGTATGAGAGGCAACAATATGTTTTGGATATCCTGCTCAGAAACTGGCCCCGTTTGTTTATGTCGTATCAAACCCTGTTTATCGATAACAAAAGTTTCAGGTACTCCATAAACCCCGTAATCAATTCCAATACGGCCTTCTTGATCTGTAATACTCGTGTTATATGGATTACCTAAGGTAGCTAGCCATTTATCGGCATCAACAGGATCATCTTTATAATTTAAACCAATAATTGTCACTATATTTCTCTGGGCTAAACTATTGAGAACTGGATGCTCGCCTCGACAAGACACACACCAAGAAGCCCAAACATTAAGCAACCAAACTTGGCCTTTTAAATCCGCAGGACTTAACTTTTCTTCTGGGGCATTAAGCTTAGGGGCAGAAAAATATGGTGCTGGTTTATTAATAAAGGGGGATGGAATTTCACTTGGATTAAGTTTCAAACCAAGACCTAAAAAAACGGCCAGCACAATAAATAACAGTAGGGGAATAATATATTTAAGCATTTGAATATTTTATTTAGAAAGCCGATATCGCTTATCAAAAGCCGCGCACAAACCACCTGCAGCCATGAATATAGCACCTAACCAAATCCAGCGAATAAACGCTTTATAATAAATCCTTAAACTCCATGCGCCCTTATCTCCTAAGGGTTCACCAATTGCCACAAATAAATCTCTAAATAAACCCGCATCAATTGCAGCCTCAGTCATCGGCATGGTTTGCACTTGATACACGCGTTTTTGAGGTTCTAATTTAGCGACTTCTTGACCATTATGCGACACGGTTACAAAGGCTTGTTGAGCCACATAATTAGGACCTTTATTTTGTTTAACGCCATGAAACTGAAAAATGTATCCTGACATATCTATTGTTTCATCGGGAGCCAAACGCACATCTTTTTCAACACTATAGACCGAGGTTAACGTAATACCGATAACAAAAACAGCGATGCCAATATGTGCGAAAGTCATCCCATAAAAACCAGCCGGAATCGTTTTTAAGCGTTCTATTGACCAACCCTTTACGCCCAATCGATCTGTAAATGATAAGCCCGTCATGGTCACAGTCCATAAAGCTAATGTAATGCCTAAAGCCGCACCCCATGAATAAAAGGGCATAAACACAGGCAATATTAAACCACCCGCTATTACAGCAAAAATGATCCATTTAACCCGAATCGCCAACTGGCTTAATGAATCTTTCTTCCAGCGCAATAACATACCCAAGCCAACAGCTATTGCTAATGGTGCCATTAATGGCACAAATACCGCATTAAAATATGGGGGGCCAACAGAAATTTTACCCATACCCAAGGCATCAATCACTAAGGGATATAAAGTACCTAATAAAATACTGGCGGCTGTTACCACTAATAAAACATTATTAAATAATATCGCTGATTCTTTAGATACAAATTCGAAAGTCGTACTACTTTTTACCGTTGGCGCTCTAAATGCGTACAAGGTTAAAGAGCCTCCTACGACTACCGCCAAGAAAACCAGAATAAATAAACCCCGCGTTGGATCACTCGCGAAGGCATGTACCGACGTTAAAACGCCGGATCGTACTAAAAATGTACCTAATAAACTTAAAGAAAAGGCAAAGATAGCGAGTAAAACCGTCCATGTTTTAAAAACGCCCCGCTTTTCAGTAGCTGCTAAAGAGTGAATCAGGGCGGTTCCAACTAACCACGGCATAAAAGAAGCATTCTCGACCGGATCCCAAAACCACCAACCGCCCCAACCCAGTTCGTAATAAGCCCACCAACTGCCTAAGGCAATGCCTAAAGTTAAGAACATCCAAGCCATGTTAGTCCATGGTCTAGACCACCGCGCCCACGCAGCATCTAATCGCCCCTCTAATAAAGCGGCAATAGCAAAAGCAAACGCCACAGAAAAACCGACATACCCCATGTATAACATAGGTGGATGTATTGCTAAGCCAGGATCTTGTAATAAAGGATTTAAATCTCGACCTTCTAAAGGGGATGGGAACAAGCGTTCGAAAGGATTTGAGGTAAACAACAAAAATAATAAAAAGCCGATAGAAACCAAGCCCATTACTCCCAACACGCGTGCTACAGTAGCAACCGGAATGCTCTTACTAAATCTAGCGACTAAAGCTGTCCATATCGTTAAGACTAAACCCCAGAGTAATAATGAACCCTCATGCGCCCCCCAGACCCCTGAAATCAAATACAAAGTAGGCAAAGAGGTGTTTGAGTTTGTAGCAATGTACTTAACTGAGAAGTCATGTGTCAGACAACTATAAGTTAAACACCCATAAGACAAAGCCATAAACAATAATTGCGCGTACGCAGTAGGTCTAGCGACCGCAATCCAACTACTAAAGCCCCGATAAGCGCCGATAATAGGTAAAGTGCCCAATATTAATGACATACATAAGGCAAGAATCAGTGAAAAATGGCCTAACTCTGGAATCATGTTATTGACCTTTTCCAGTTTCAGATTTATTTTTTAAACTTTGTTTTACTTCAGGGGGCATATAATTTTCGTCATGTTTAGCTAATACTTCTTCAGCGATAAACACGCCTTGCGGATTTAACTTACCATTAGCCACAATACCTTGACCCTCTCTAAACAAATCCGGCAAGATGCCTGTATATTCAACTGTTACGTCTTTACTAAAATCGGTTAATTTAAAACGCACCATCATGTCATCATTAGGTCTTTCCACACTGCCTTTAATGACCATGCCGCCCAAACGAAATAAGCTATCCTTTGGAGCTTTGCCATCCACAACATCCGTTGTAGAAAAAAAGTACATTAGATTCTCATTAAATGATTTGAGCGCAAATCCTGTAGCAATACTGACACCGATAACCATTAGGCTAATCAATATTAAGCGTTGTTTTCTAGCTGGCTTCATGGTTTATTTCCGTTTTTGTTTTAAACTTTGACGGAAAAACTGTCGACGTTCCATGACGGGAATAACAATATTTGCCACTAACACAATCAGCGTTAGCCCATAGGATGTCCACACATAAAAACCATAACCGCCCATAGCAAAAAATTCTGCCAAACTCATTGCTGCTGCTCCGCTAACATTGTTTTAACCCACTGAGAATTCCGTTCACGTTTTAACAGCTCAACACGAGCTCGCTGAATCAAAGCAATTAAATAATAAAACTTAAACGATAAAGCCATCAACAAAAGAGGAATCAACATACTCACATGTATCGAGGGTTTATCCATTTTTGTCACGGTAGGCCCTTGATGCAAGGTATTCCACCATTCAACTGAATAATGAATGATGGGGATATTGACCACACCAACTAAAGCCAAAATAGCCACGGATTTTGAGGCAATCTTTTTATCATCTATAGCCCCATAAAGACCGATAACACCGAGATATAAAAACAATAATATCAATTCAGAGGTTAAACGCGCATCCCAAACCCACCAAGTTCCCCACATAGGTTTACCCCATAAAGAACCCGTCACTAAGGCAATGAATGTAAAACTAGCACCAATCGGTGCACTACTAATCGATATCACTTCTGCTAATTTGATACGCCAAATCAAACCAATTGCACCAGTAATAGCCATTACCATATAAATAAACAAAGACATCCAGGCACTAGGCACATGAATATAGATTATTCGATAGCTGTCGCCTTGCTGATAATCTGCTGGTGCTAAATATAAACCACCATAAAGTCCCGCACCTGTCAGCAATACAAAGATAACGACGAGCCAGGGCATTATTTTTTTAGTGAAACTGTAGAAGTGTGGCGGAGAAGCCATGCGATGATAAAATCGAACAACGATATCTGGAACTAAAAACATAAGATTGGCTTTAAAAAATTCAATATTGATAAGAAAACATTTTCAGACTAACTATTTCTTGCTACTGATAGAAGCACTTTATTCTGCATAAGAAACCCTTTAAATGAGTCTTCTACCTAACAAATCTGTGACCGCTGAATTGGCGACGCCACATACTTTAATTTTATTCCTAATGATAGTTGCATAATCTTCATGTAAATGACCATGAAAGATATGCTTAACGCCCAAAGCAACACCCAACTCACTAATCACTCTAAAACCATGTCGATGAGAACCGGGGGCTTCATGAGAAACTAAAACATCGGCTTTTAATGACTTAAACGCCTCAAACTCATCATGCCATATTGCAGATTTATACTTTAATGACAAATCTAATTGTTGAACTCTAGCGGGTTGATTAAGTAAAAAATGTTCCTTACCCAACCACTTTGGCTCTAAAGGGGGATACCAAACCCTACCTAAGAACACGCCACTTAAACCAGCCACTCTTAAACCAGCAATTTCAGTGACTTTTAGATGTAAATCTCTATGAGAAAAAGCAGAATTAAATAAATTATGATATTTTACAGGCGTTTCAAAATCATGATTGCCAGCGATCCACCAAATCTCTGTCAACTCAGTAATCTCTGCTAAATAATAGTCTAAAGGAGCGTCCAAATCATAATCACCTAACAAAATTACTGCTTCAGGCTTATGCTCTAAAACTGCTTTGATAATGGGTTTAAAATTACCATGTGGATCACCAGCAAATAGAATTTTCCTATATTGACTCACCTTATCTAACTGCCCTATTAGTTTGATAATCCTCGTTCAACATTTAAAAATTTCCACAAATAATTCTACAGACTATTAAATAAAAACTGACCCTTTAGTGATAACTAACAACCCTCTCAGTAGGAATCATAATAAAATCAACCTCGTAAACTATTAGCTAAACTATTAACCTAGCTTTACTAAAGGCTTCTCTAAAATCCAGATACAAAGGTGTATCGGTTTCCAACATAATTTTTAGCATGGTGTTTTGTAATTTATATTTTACATTTCCCACTGCTAAAGCACCGACACCTACCGCTCCATTAGAATTTACCGCGTGAATCAATGGAACACCCGAATCATTATGCTTAATACCTTCAATACCTAATGGCGGAACAGCATTGACATCTCCAGCTACTTTTAGTTCACGAGCGGCGGCTAATACGGCCGCACTTAAAACTTGCACGCCCGCTTTTGCTGCACAAAATATAATATCGGCATCTGCAACCAACGCTATTTTTTCCGCTTCCGAACTCGCAACAGCCCCTTTCAAGGAACAACCAAATCGACGGTTATAAGCTTTAGCGACATCCTCAGCAGCATCTATAGATAGATGATCAACCAAATACGTTTCAGCACCCGCTAAAGAAGCAATAATACCAGTAGCAATACCCACGGGTCCAGTACCGCCAAAAACTAACACTTTAGAGTCTTTTAATTCTTTGCCATGTACAACAATCAATTGTTTTTCTACGCAAGCGACCAATGCTGCTGCCGTGGTAAAAGCCCCACTCGGATCAGCAAAAACTGATATTTCGAAGGGCGGCACCATGGCCTGACGACTGGTATCAAGCATATCCATCGCCAAACCTAAATCACGACCACCGATAAAAAGAGCGGTTCTCTTTACACCAGCAGGGCCACGCGAAAAAATAGCATCTTGCGTTAATCTATAAACGCTGTCTAATTTAACATTGCTATAGGGCATAAGAATATCAAAACCCGCATCCACCGCCATATTAATATCAAACGGACTATTATTAGGGGTTGGATCAAACATGTGAAGAATGCTACGTTTCTCCATTTAGATATCCTTTAGTAAAATGTACAAAATAATAAGAAATTAACCGTTAGATTTAATATATTCTCTTGCTACTTCAAACGCATGTTCAAAATGCAAGTAAACTGGCTTTTCACTACTAATCATTTTTTTCAACAAACGGTTTTGAGCTTGATACTTTACGTTACCAATAGCTAATGCACCAATACCTACAGCACCACTAATAGAGCCTTCAATAGGCGTACCATTATGGAAAGCATCAACACCCGCAATACCAGCGGGTGGCACAGCATTAACATCTGCCGCTACTTTTAATAGTGGGGCAGACGCTATCAATTCTGCGCTTAACAACTCAATTCCCGCAGCACCTGTGGCAAAAACGATATCAGCCGTTTTGATGTATTCAGCTTTATCTGCATCAGCACCCGCTGTAACAGTAATCTTACCGTCACCAAACTCATTGCTACATAAATCGGCAACCAATTGGGCTTTTTCTAACTGTCTACCAATGATTCTGACATTAGCACCCGCCTGCGCAGAAATGACCGCAGCCGCTTGACCCACTGGGCCTGTTCCGCCTAAAGCAAGAATGTTCTTGCCTTCTAAAGTCGTATTAAATTTTGTAATTAATTCATGTTCAACTGCTGCAACCATGCCAGCCGCTGTGGTAAAAGCACCACTTGGATCAGCAAAAACAGAGACTTCAAAAGGAGGCACCATAGAACGTTTGGCGGTTTTCAACATGTCCATTGCTTGTTTGGTATCACGCCCCCCAATAAAAATACCCGTACGCTTTAAGTTCTTGGTGCTTCTTGAAAAGATAGCATCTTGAACTAAGCCTTGTACTTCACTGGGTTCTACATTTATGTATGGAAGAGCAGTTAGCCAACCAGCATCCAAAGCCATATTTACGTCAAATGGACTTAAATTTTTAGCTGTTGTTAACATGTGTAAAATAAATGGTTTTTCCATGATATCTCCTTAATATATTTAGCTGATAAGTATAAAAGAAAAAATTACAACATTCTCGCTTATTTGGCGTTAGACCTAAAAATCTAAGCATTTAATGTGAAATTTTCAGTTCAAAGCAATTTATAACAAGCCCTTAAGCTTATAAATTAAATCAAGGGCTTGTTTGGGGCTTAATTCATCCGGCTTTACTTCCTCCAGAAGCACAACGGCAGGATGAAAAGAATTATCTGAAAATAAATCAAATTGATTCGCACCCGATGCCGATTGTTGCTCGTTATACGCTAAGTCTTCTAAATGCCGTAACTTAATTTTAGCGTTCTCAATAACAGATTTAGGCACACCCGCTAAGGATGCTACCTGTAAACCATAACTCTGATTCGCTGCACCCTCTTTAACCGTATGTAAAAACACAATCTTATCGCCATACTCCATGGCATCTAAGTGCACATTGTGAATGGTTTTTTGTTCATCAGCTAACGAGGTCAATTCAAAGTAATGCGTAGCAAAAAGCGTAAAAGCTTTAGTTTCTTTCGCTAAATAATCAGCGCAGGCCCAAGCTAACGACAAACCATCAAACGTACTGGTGCCCCGCCCAATCTCATCCATCAAAATCAAACTTTGCGCTGTTGCGTTATGCAAAATATTGGCGGTTTCAGTCATTTCAACCATAAAGGTTGATCGACCGCTGGCTAAATCATCAGAAGCACCGATACGAGTAAAAATCTTATCAATCGGCCCGCAAGACATGCTTTTAGCGGGCACATAACAACCGATATGTGCCATCAGCACCAATAAAGCTGCCTGCCTCATATACGTTGATTTACCGCCCATATTGGGGCCGGTAATCACTAACATTCGACGCTTATCAGAAAACAATAGATCGTTCGCCACAAAGGGAATATCCGACACTTGCTCCACCACTAAGTGCCGACCGGCTTCTATTGATAGGCCCGTTTTAGATGTTAAATTTGGTTGTGATAAATTTAAGGTATCGGCTCGTTCAGCAAAATTAACCAACACATCCAATTCTGCTAAAGCGGCAGCACATTGCTGTAATGGCATTAACCCTAAAGCCAGTTCGTTTAATAAGGCGTCATACAAGGCTTTTTCAAAAGTGAGGGACTTTTCTTTAGCACTTAACACTTTATCTTCAAAAACCTTAAGCTCTTCGGTTATATAACGCTCAGCACCTTTTAAGGTTTGTTTGCGCGTGTAATGCGCAGGAATTTTATCGGCATGTAGATGAGATATTTCGATATAGTAGCCATGCACCCGATTATAATTAACCTTTAAAGTCGAAATGCCAGTGGCGGCCTTCTCACGATTCTCCATATCAAGCAAAAATTGATCGGCGTTCTGACTTAAATCCCTGAGTTCATCAAGTTCTGGATGGTAACCACGCGCAATAACTCCTCCGTCTCTTATTAAGACCGGGGGATTGTCGATAATAGCGCGTTGCAGTAAACTTAATACTTCTGGTTGCTCAGCAATCTGCGCACTTAACAAGGCTAATTGCTGGGAATCGTCAATCAGTATCGTCTGATGTAATTCAGGTAACACAGCCAAACTATTCCGCAACACCACCAAATCCCGTGGTCTTGCAGACCTTAAAGCAATACGAGAACTAATACGCTCAATATCACCCACCTGTCTTAATAAAGCATGAATAGCCTTAAATTGAGAATTAACCAGTAATTGCCCTACACAAGCATAGCGACTATTAAGAATACGTTGATCGCGCAAAGGTCGATTAATCCAGCGTCTTAAACAGCGACTGCCCATAGCCGTAGCGGTTTTATCTAATACACCTAACAAGGTATATTCTATTTGACCAGAAGGATGATAATCCAACTCCAAATTACGCCGTGTTGCTACATCTAACAAAATACTGTCCGAACTATTTTCAGTACTTAACCCTTGTATATGCGGTAATGCGGCTTGTTGCGTGTCTTTAACGTATTGAAGTAATGCGCCTGCAGAAGCAATCGCTGCATTTAAACCATCACAGCCAAAACCTTTTAAATCGAGCGTATTAAACTGAGTTAATACGCGTTGTCTGGCACTATCTTGATCAAAATGCCAAGGCGGTCTCCGACAAAGACCCGTGCGTTGTTGAATATTTTGCGGTAAAGACCAGTCTTCGCTATAAAGTAACTCAGCGGGCTTAAGACGACTCAGCTCACTGAGTAATTGATCTTCAGAATAAACTTCTTGCAATACAAATCTACCGCTCGTCACATCTAAACTCGCGATGCCGAATTTTTTGTCGATTAAGCTAATAGCCACCAATAGATTATCTTTTCTATCTTCGAGTAAGGCTTCATCCGTTACCGTACCCGGGGTCACTATCCTCACTACTTTACGTTCTACAGGCCCCTTTGAGGTAGCTGGATCACCAATCTGCTCACAAATAGCAATAGACTCTCCGTGCCTTAATAATTTAGCCAGATACCCTTCTGCTGCATGATATGGAATACCCGCCATAGGAATCGGTAATCCACCAGATTGTCCCCTACTGGTTAATGTAATATCGAGGATTTGCGAGGCTTTTTTAGCATCATCAAAAAATAACTCATAGAAATCCCCCATCCTATAAAATAGCAGGGTATCTGCGTGGTCAGCCTTAATGCGCAAAAATTGCTGCATCATAGGCGTATGTTGATCGGCTATCTTTTGTTTTATACTCATCGCACTATTTTATCTGAACTCTACTCAGGACACATCATGGATAATGAATTAATTGCAATCGCAGATCAAACAGGACAACGCTTAAAATCAAAAGGCTTAATGATTGTCACTGCGGAATCATGTACTGGTGGTTGGATTGCACAAGTGATTACCGAAATAGCAGGCAGTTCAGCCTGGTTTGAACGCGGCTTTGTCACCTACAGCAACTTATCAAAAACTGAAATGCTGGGTGTTAAAAACGAAACATTAGAAACTTATGGCGCAGTCAGCGCACAAACGGCAATAGAAATGGTTAATGGTGCATTAAGTCATAGTACTGCCGATTGTGCAATTGCAGTTACAGGTATTGCTGGACCTGATGGCGGCAGCGCAGAAAAACCTGTGGGAACCGTATTTATTGCTTGGACTTATAAAAACCAACCTAGCAAAGTCATTAAAAAACAGTTCAACGGCTCACGTCATGAAATAAGAATCCAAACTGTCAAAGCGGCTCTGCAAGGCCTAACAATTTAAAAACCAATCTCAGATTCGTCTAAATCCTCAAATAACTCTTTTAGACGCCGCTTTTCCCAATATATTTCAATTTTTCTTCTCGCATCGGTTTTAGCCGTATCCTCTTTAAACCCTCCCGATAAGGAAACTACATCCGCACCATCAAAAACATCATCATCAATATCGGTATCTGGTTTTTCGTGCGCAGTTGATTTATTGCCTGACTTAGAAGAATCTTTCATTATCTATTCGCCTCCATTTAATTACGATAATATTAAAATCTCTGAATTATTATAAGTAAATAAAAAAAACAATAGCAAGGCAAAAATTCACTTATCATAGTGCATCACCTAATCCCTATCCGTCTATCTATTAAAAAACTGTATTTAAAAATAAAGCCATGACAGAAAAGGCCTATAAGGTATGAAAAAAAATCCACTAGAATTACCGACTTCTTCAGAATTTTTCACGTCTGATTACCTCATCAACAATGTAGGTACCCCCTTCATCATAGGACTTGCCGTAGGATACTTCGCTAAAAAAATATTACTCCTATGCCTTTTAGTAGTTGGTGCCGCAATCGTTTTTCTCTTTGTAAGCGAGAACTTTCAACTCACACCTCCTATCAATTACGAGAAATTAGAACACACAGTTCAGCCAGCCACCCAATGGATCACCCAATCAAAAGACTTCTTAATTGCCCACCTGTCAAACTTTCCTAGCAAAGGTATCAGTGCAACTAGCGGATTTTTAGTAGGATTTAAATTAGGCTAAAAAATTTTACATATACTACTAGACAACTTTTTAAGATGCTCTATAATAGTCGGCTTACCAGAGTTATCGATGCCTCGGTGGCGAAATTGGTAGACGCAAGGGACTTAAAATCCCTCGTTCGAAAGGACGTGCCGGTTCGACTCCGGCCCGAGGCACCATAGAATTTAAGGACTTAGACTTTCAGTCGAGTCCTTTTTTTATGCCTGAAATTTAATCCCTTATCAATTTGATGCAATCCTGATGCACTGATAAAAAAAGAAAATTTAATATTGCTCAATTCAACAGCGTTAATGATAATGTAACAAACTAGAAGGAAAATTAACCAACTATATAAGTTTACCCCCCTGTATTCTTGTTGACCGCCCATTTTAATCTTAAACCCACCATACCTATAAGAAGTTTGAAAATGAAAACAGCTAATAATTCAACCATTGAAACTCCTGATTTCCCACTAAATCCTGCCGAATTAAACAGCATTAACGCTTATTGGAGTGCCTGTAATTATCTAGCCGTCGGCATGATTTATTTGCGTGATAATCCCTTGCTAAAGGAACCTCTCAAACCCGAACATATTAAGAACCGCCTTTTAGGGCACTGGGGATCAAGTCCTGGACTTAGTTTTGTCTACATCCATATCAATCGACTTATCAATAAGTACGATCTTGATGTGATTTTCATGGCAGGCCCTGGACACGGCGCACCTGGCGTGTTGGCTCCGGTGTATCTGGAAGGCGCTTACTCTGAAATCTACCCCAACAAGGGTGAAGACACAGAGGGACTATTGCAATTCTTTAAAGAATTTTCTTTCCCCGGCGGTATCGGTAGCCACTGCACACCCGAAACACCCGGTTCAATCCATGAGGGTGGTGAACTGGGCTATAGCGTTTCCCACGCTTATGGTGCTGCTTATGATAACCCCGATTTAATTGTAACAGTCGTGGTAGGAGATGGTGAATCAGAAACAGGACCACTAGCAACATCGTGGCATTCTAACAAATTTCTTAATCCTATACGTGATGGCGCGGTATTACCGATACTGCATTTGAACGGTTACAAGATCAACAACCCAACGATCTTATCGCGTATCCCTCATGAAGAACTTGAAAACCTGTTTAAGGGTTACGGTTATACACCTTACTTTGTAGAAGGCAGTGATCCAGAAACAATGCATCAATTAATGGCTGGCGTGCTTGAAACCTGCGTACTAGAAATTAAGCATATTCAAGAAGAAGCGCGTCGCACTGGCGTCCCAACAAGACCCAGCTGGCCAATGATTATCTTGCGTAGCCCAAAAGGCTGGACAGGCCCAAAAGAAGTGGATGGGCATAAAGTGGAAGGTTTTTGGCGTTCACATCAAGTGCCACTTACCGGCATGAAAGAAAACCCTGCCCACTTGACACAACTTGAAGAGTGGTTGAGAAGTTATAAACCCGAAGAATTATTTGATAACACAGGTAAATTAATCGCCGAACTTAAAGCACTGGCTCCCAAAGGCACGCGTCGGATGAGTTTAAATCCACACGCTAACGGCGGGTTGTTGCGCAAAGCCTTGCGAATGCCAGATTTTAGAGGTTATGCACAAACCGTAGCAAATCCTGGGAAAATCAGCGCGGAAAATACCCGCCCGCTTGGCAAGTTCTTGCGCGACATCATGGGTAACAACATGAGCAATTTTAGAGTATTTGGCCCGGATGAAAACAGCTCAAATAAACTAGATGACGTTTATGAAGTCAGCAAGAAAACCTGGCTGGCCAACACTTTGCCAGAAGATGTCGATGGCAGTGAACTATCACCAGACGGACGGGTGATGGAAATGCTGTCCGAACACACACTGGAAGGCTGGCTAGAAGGTTATTTGCTAACAGGTCGTCACGGCTTCTTTGCTACCTACGAAGCGTTTGTGCATGTAATTGATTCCATGTTCAACCAACATGCTAAATGGTTAGCGATGTCCAATGAGGTACCTTGGCGTGCGGCAGTGTCTTCACTCAATATGTTGATTACCTCGACCGTCTGGAGACAGGATCATAATGGCTTTACGCATCAGGATCCAGGTTTTATAGACCTAGTCGTGAATAAAAGTCCGACTGTGACCCGCATCTACCTACCACCCGACGTAAACTGTCTGCTTTCAGTAGCCAACCATTGTCTAAAAAGCACCAACTACATTAACGTCATTGTATGCGACAAACAAAAACATCTGCAATATCTCGATATGGACGCTGCAATTAAGCACTGCACTAAAGGGATTGGTATCTGGGAATGGGCCAGTAACGACGACGGTTTTGAACCGGATCTGGTCATGGCGAGTGCGGGTGACATTCCTACTAAGGAAGCCTTGGCTGCCGTTGTGTTGTTAAGAGAAAATTTTCCACAACTTAAAATTCGCTTTATCAATGTGGTGGATCTTTACAAATTGACACCTAGCATTGAGCATCCGCATGGTCTTTCGGATCGCGATTTCGATAGCCTGTTCACACTGGATAAACCCGTTATTTTCAACTTCCATGGATACCCGTGGCTGATCCATCGACTCACTTATCGCCGCAACAATCATATTAATTTGCATGTGCGCGGCTATAAAGAGAAAGGGAGTATTAATACACCGCTTGAACTCGCTATCCAAAACGAAACCGATCGCTTCAGCTTAGCCATTGATGCCATCAATCGTATTCCTTCGATACAGATTTCTGGGGCACATGTTAAAGAAAAATTGCGTGACCAACAAATCGACTGCCGAAACTACGCTTATGAGCATGGTATTGATAGGCCAGAAGACGATAATTGGATTTGGCCTTATTAAAAAATAACATCAACAGGGATACATAATTTATGAATGCTCAAGAGCTTTGGCAACGCTATCAGGATTGGCTTTATTTTAATGAAGACTTATCGCTCTATCTTGATGTCAGCCGAATGCGTTTTAATGAAGAGTGGGTAACGGCACTAGAGCCAAAATTTGCCCAAGCGTTTAAAGACATGGCCGCCTTGGAACAAGGTGCCATCGCCAACCCCGATGAAAATTGGCGCGTGGGGCATTACTGGTTGCGTAACCCCGACTTAGCACCGGAGGAGCTAAAAATTGAGATCGTAAACAATCTGGATAAGATTGAAGCCTTTGCTCAAAAGATACGCAACGGCACAATTCATCCGCCTCAAGCCCCTCAATTTACCGATGTACTATCTATTGGTATCGGCGGTTCGGCATTGGGGCCACAGTTCGTTGATGACGCCTTAGGAGCCGATTTTCCGCCACTGACTATTCACTTTATTGATAACACTGATCCTGCGGGTATTGATCGCATCCTCAACCGCCTAAAAAACCGACTTAGCAGCACACTGGTTATTGTGACCAGCAAATCCGGCGGCACCTTAGAAACCCGAAATGGCATGTTGGAAGTGAGGCACGCATACGAGCAACAAGGCTTGAACTTCCCTGCCCATGCAGTCGCCGTTACTATGCTAGGTAGCAAAATGGATGAACTGGAACGCATTGAAGGTTGGCTGACCAAATTCCCTATGTTCGATTGGATAGGCGGGCGTACTTCCGAAATGTCCTCGGTAGGATTATTGTCGGCGGCTTTACTAGGCATTGATATACGCGCACTGTTAGCGGGTGCCAAAATAATGGATGCGGACACTCGTATACCCGATGTTAAACGCAACCCAGCCGCTTTGTTGGCCCTATCTTGGTATTATGCGGGCAACGGCAAGGGTGAAAAAGATATGGTGGTACTGCCATATAAAGATAGCCTCCTGCTATTATCCAGATATCTGCAACAATTGTTGATGGAATCACTGGGTAAGGAAAAAGATCTGGATGGCAATACCGTGCATCAAGGAATTACTGTTTACGGTAACAAAGGGGCAACAGATCAACATGCTTATGTACAGCAACTACGGGATGGTGTCGCAAACTTCTTCGTTATTTTTATTGAAGTGTTACAAGACCGGATTGGCACATCCATCGAAGTAGAAACCGATGCCACGACTGGGGACTTTCTGTCTGGATTTTTACAGGGTACTCGGCAGGCACTTTACGAAAAAAAGCGCGACTCGATTACCATCACCATTGCAAAAGTGAATCCTCAGACGATCGGCGCCCTAATCGCCCTGTTCGAACGCGCGGTCGGAATCTATGCGTCACTGATCAATATCAACGCTTATAATCAACCTGGCGTGGAAGCAGGTAAAAAAGCGGCAGAAACCTTACTTACTTTGCAACGGAAAATACTCGCTGTTTTAAAGACCACGGATCAACCTCTGGAACTGTCCTCACTAGCAGAAAAAGCTGAGGCTATCCATCAAATAGAACACGTTTACAAAATTGTGCGTCACCTAGCAGCCAATCAAAGAGGGGTTACTTTACATGGCAATCACGCCAAGCCGGGCGAACTGACTGTTAGTTTCACTCAAAAGAGTAAACATAGCTGAGAAATGGAAAAAACGTTGCCTAAATACTTGCTGGTTATCAACGCGGGTTCATCAAGCATCAAGTTTGCCATTTACCAAACAGATGCGCCCTTAACCCATCTGACGGCAGATGCTACTGGGCAAATTGAAGGCATTGGCAACCAGCCGAGCCTCACTATAAAAAGTGCCGAAGGGTTAGTATTAGTTGATCACCTGCTGTCTATTGACGAAGTGCCCGATCACGCAGGTGCTATTGCCCTTATGCTTGCTTGGTTACTGGACTATTTAGCAGAAGGTACATTAGTGGCGGTGGGTCATCGTGTCGTCCACGGTGGCCAGCTCTACTCAGCGCCTGTCCTGATTAACGCAACCGTGCTGGCGGAGCTTGAAACCCTCATTCCTCTGGCTCCGCTTCATCAACCCCATAACCTAACGATCATCCACTTACTGCTAGAAAACATGCCCGCATTGCCACAAGTGGCCTGTTTCGATACGGCATTTCACCATACACAGCCAGATGTCGCGCAACGCTTCGCAATACCCCGCTGCTTTACCGATGAAGGAGTGCGCTCTTATGGATTCCATGGTCTGTCTTATGAATATATCACTTCTGTATTGCCCAAACTTGAACCGAAGCTCTCTCATGCCCGCATCATCATCGCGCATTTAGGTAACGGCGCTAGCCTATGCGCAATTCATAATGGTCAAAGCATCGCCACTACCATGGGCTTTTCTCCACTTGATGGTTTGGTGATGGGTACTCGTTGCGGCAATATTGATCCTGGTATATTGCTTTATCTCATGGATCATCACAAAATGAATGCCCACGCTGTAGAGCAACTACTGTATTACCAATCTGGTTTGCTAGGTGTATCTGGAATTTCCAACGACATGCGCACCTTGCTTGCCAGCGATGACCCACATGCACAGGAAGCAATCGAACTGTTTATATATCGAATCAACCGCGAAATAGGCTCTCTCGTTGCCGCCCTCGGTGGCATTGACGCACTCGTATTTACGGGTGGGATTGGTGAACATTCTGCCGAAATTCGCATGAAAGTCTGTCATCAAGCAGCGTGGCTAGGTATAGAACTTGACGACTCCGCGAATGCAGCCGCCGCAAAACATATTTCAACGCCCAACTCGAAACTCTCTGTCTGGGTTCTGCCTACCGACGAAAATCTGATGATCGCGCACCATACCTTAAAGCTATTTCTCTGAACCTTTAAAGCCGTACTTATTCATTCGATATAACAAGGTATCCCTCGTTAAACCTAATAACTTGGCAGACTTACTCTGATTACCTCGCGTTCTCTCTAGGGCTTGCTGAATAAGATCCGCCTCTAACTCCTCTAAATTTAATCCATCATGGGGCAATGTAAAATTAGGTGGCAGTGCAACCGCTGCATTACCAAAGAACTCAGCCGGTAAATGATCAGGCTCAATGATTTTACCTGCTAACAAAATACTAAGCCGCTCACACAAATTACGTAATTCTCTAATATTACCCGGCCATGAATGGGACTTTAAAATACTCATAGCGAGTTTACTAATGGTAGGCGGCTCAATACCATGAGTCGCTTTAACAATAGCCATAAAATGTTTAATGAGATGCTCAAGATCTTCGAGTCGTTTAGACAACGGCGGCAATTCTAAAGGCACGACATCTAAACGATAATATAAGTCGCGTCTAAATTCACCCGCTTTTACTTGCTGATTTAAATCGGCATTGGTTGCGGCTATAATTCGGACATTAACAGAATAGGGTTTAGTATCCCCTACAGCTAAACACTCACCCGACTCCAAAAAGCGTAATAACTTAGCTTGAATTGAAAGCGGTAAAGAGTTAATTTCATCCAGAAAGACCGTCCCGCCATCGGCAGACTCAAATAAGCCGACTTTATTAGTCGCCGCTCCGGTAAAAGCGCCTTTTTTATGTCCAAACAATTCAGACTCAATTAAACTTTCTGATAAGGCAGCGCAGTTTAAACTGATAAAGGGCTTATCGGCACGGCTACTTTCCTTTTGAATAGCATTGGCAAATAACTCTTTTCCCGTACCTGTTTCACCTTTAATTAACACTGTCACATCCGTCGCAGCCACCATTTTGGCGCTACGAATGATTGATTCTAAAGACGGCGAATGCCCAATGATGGTGTTAAAATGCCCCATGATCTTTTACTGATGCATTGAATGATCGGTGATCACCATAGGATTAAGCCAAGGAAATGCCGCTAACAAGGCTAATACCACCATAAAAACACCAATTAACTGCTTAAAGCGTTGCATTCGAGATAACCTTGTTAAAACCTGTGTCATTACGCCAATACCCATCACCGCAGGCAAGGTGCCTAAACCAAAAGCCAGCATAGTGAAAGCACTTTTAGTCACATCCCCAGAAGTTGCCGCCAACGCTAAGGCTGAATAAACCAAACCACAAGGTAACCAACCCCACACCATACCAAACAAATAAGCTTGCGTATGATTCTTTACCGGAATCAGTTTGCGTCCATAAGGCTCTATGGTTTTCCAGATATTAATGCCGGCTTTTTCTATATAAGCAAATCTAGGAAACCATCCCGCAATATATACGCCCGCCCCTGCCATAATCACCGCAGATATTAACTGCAATAAGCGATGCCCATGAATCTCTCCCAAAGGCATGGTTAACAAGGCCTCAATACTACCAATCAACGCCCCACCCAAAGCGTAGCTGGTAATTCTGCCAAAGTTGTAATTAAACACAAACGGTAATAACAGCTTTTTATTGTTACGAATCTCCGGACTTAAACTGAGCGTTAAGGTACCTATAATTGAGCCACACATTCCTATGCAATGCAGACTACTAAATAAGCCCATTAAGAAAGCGACCCAATAGGACGAAGTAAAAGCAGGATCAAATAACATAGTGTGTTTAAATAAATAAGATTAATAAGTAAGATTCAAGAGGCGCTCAACTAAATATTAGCTGGGGATTATTCAAACTGCGCCAAAATTTGCGTCTGAATCTTCTCAGCCATGGCCTTACGATCGGCGGCATCCCGAATAGGTCTACCCACCACAATATAATCTGCACCGTTTTGAAAAGCCATTTCAACACTAACGACACGTTTTTGATCATCTTCTTCACGATTATCCACAGGACGAATCCCTGGGGTAATCACTAATAATTTATGACCTAACTCTTCTCGAAGCATTGAGACTTCTAAACCGGATGAAACAATGCCATCACAGCCAATTTGCAAGGCTCGTTTCGCTCGAGATAACACTAAGTCACGGACATCACATTTAAAGCCTAGATCATCCAAGTCGCCCCGATCTAAACTTGTTAAAGCCGTCACAGCTAATACTTTAAGCTCACCTTTTGACTTTGCCGCCGCTTCCATAATGGCATCATTGCCATGAATAGTGGCAAGATCAACGCCTTTGCTACTTAAGGCTTTAATGGCTCGTCCCACGGTTTCTGGTACATCAAAAAACTTAAGATCGACAAACACTTTTTTGTGCTGTTGCTTCAACCATTCGATAAAACCGAAATAATCACCTGACATGAACAATTCCATGCCGACTTTATAAAAGATCACCGCATCCCCTAATTCTTCCACCAACGCTTGCGCTTCTGGAATACTAGGAACATCCAGTGCCATAATTAGACGTTCACGGACAGGTATGGTTTTAGTTGAAATCAATGTCATAGACTCGTTATAAAATTAAGAATTATAGAAGGGTTTTTGATTAAGCTACTGTGTTTTTAAACCGGCTTTATCCCAAGCAATAAGCCCACCGTCAAGGTTATATACTTTAGAAAAACCTGCTGATTTTAACACATCACTGGCTTGAGCTGAGCGTCTACCTGAGCGACATTGGGCAATAACTGGGCTGTCTTTGTATTGTTTTAGCTCCTCTAGGCGCTCTGATAATTGTCCTAATGGAATATGGATAGCGCCAGGTATATGCTGTGTTTGCCACTCACTGTCTTCACGCACATCAAGGATAACCGCTTGGTGTTTATTAAATAATTGTTCGGCGGCAACGGGAGAAATCTCTTCAAGTGGTTGAGTATCAGCTTTTGAAAGACCACTCATTAATACGATTGAGAACAAGCTAACTAACTGCACATATTTCAAGCTGAACATGAACTAACTCCTAGAAAAAAATTTACGATTATTGACGATCACAAACAAACAGACGGGTATTTATATGATATATATTACCTGAACTGGATTTAAGAATATACGCTGTTAATACTTAATAAATTAAACACATGAATTCAACACTGTTGCAAATGTCGGTATTGATGGCTTGCGGGATTGGCTGGAAAATACTCAAACCCGCTAATTTAGGTGCCGAACAAACTCGCTTAATACTTACTTCTGTTGTCTATTATTTATTTCTACCCGCCATGGTTTTAGAAGTTTTATGGAACTCAGACTTAGGCAGACATTCCTTTAATTTTATGTTGATGGGCTTAAGTAGTATTTTACTAGCGATGTTCTGCACCTGGATATTAGGCAAAACACTTAAACTAGAAAACAAACGCTTAGGCGCTATTATTTTAGCAACTGTACCTAACGTCACTTATTTAGGCTTACCCGTTTTAGAGCAAACCTTTGGTTATTGGGCACGTTCAGTGGCTATCCAAGTCGATTTATTTTCTGCAGCGCCCATCGTGTTTACGCTAGGTATTATGGTGGCAAGACATTACGGTGAACACACCTCAGAAGAGTCCAAATCTGTACTGTCTTTTTTAAATGCCCCGCCTTTTTGGGCGGCGGCCTTAGCTATTGTTTTAAATCTTAATGGCGTTATTGCACCTACTTGGTTTGCAGCGGCATTGCAGAAATTATCAGGAGCCGTTGTGCCTCTCATGCTATTTTCTTTAGGTCTTGCGTTAAATTGGCGTGCAGTCTCTCGAAAGAATATTCCGTATGTATTGCCGGTGATTATTATAAAAATGGGCTTATTACCACTTTTTGCGATGACGTTAGCGACTTATTTATCGATGGATGGTCAATACAAAGCTGCAGCGGTATTAGATTTAGCCATGCCCAGCATGGTAGTAGGGGTTATTTTCTGTGATCGTTATAAATTAGACAGTGCCCTATATGCCATGACCGTTACCGTGACGACCGCACTCAGTTTATTGAGCCTGCCTTTCTGGCATCACCTCCTCGTTAATGAGTTTATGCAATGAATCCAACCCTAGAAATATTCTCTCAAGGTGAAGAAATTGTCACCGGACAAACAGTTGACACCAACGCCGCGTGGTTAGCGCAAGAAGCCATCCAGTGTGGCTTTACGGTCACTCGCCATACGGCAGTCGGTGACAAATTGGCCGATTTAATTTTCTTACTCAAAGAGATAGCAGAAAGAGCAGACTGTTGTCTATGCACAGGAGGCTTAGGCCCGACTTCTGACGACTTAACAGCCGAAGCCGTATCAACTGCGTTTAATAGACCCTTAGAATTTGATCCTATTGCCTTTGAGCAGATTAAGGATTTTTTTGTGCGTAGAAACAGAGTCATGCCAGAGGTTAATAGAAAACAAGCCCTATTACCTCAAACAGCGATACGCATCGATAACTCATGGGGTACAGCCCCGGGCTTTGCTATCCAACACCAACGCTGCTGGTTTATCTTCTTACCGGGCGTGCCTTCAGAAATGAAAGCCTTATTTTCAGAATCGGTTAAACCTAATTTATTAACTCGCTTTACCTTACGCGCTCCGCATTTAGTCAGCCTAAAAACCTTGGGCTTGGGTGAGTCGGCTATTCAAGAACTCATCAAAGACATATCCATACCGACAGAAGTGCAATTAGGCTTTAGAGCCGGCACTGACGATGTACAAACCAAATTATTATTCCCCTTTCATTACCCTAAAACGGCTTTAAATAGCTTAGTCACTGAATTTAGTCTGTGCTTAGGCGATTATGTGTTTGCTATTGATGGCTTGGACGAAACAACAGGGGATTTAGCGTTTGAAGTTGATAAATTAATGACTGCTAAGCACACTACGCTGGCATTAATAGAAACCGCTAGTCATGGTTTACTCGCGGCAAAATGTGTTGGCTATGATTGGTTGATAAAAGCAAGTTATGAGAAAAGTATTGCCCTTTCTACCCAGAATTTAAATATTGAAGAATTAATTAGTACCGCCAAAAATCTAGCCTTGACCACTCATCAAGATAGTGGGGCAAATGCAACTCTGATACAACTTTATACTGGCGACCCAGAGGCTTTAATAGACAAAAATAAATCCATTCAAGTATTAAGTGTTTTACTAGTTAATAAAGAATTTTATCAAACCACTCATTCTATCGTAGGTCCATTAACCCGAAAACAAAACCAAGCGGCTTTATTAAGCCTCGATCTGCTGAGACGTTATTGTCAGGGTAAACTATTGTAAACAGCAAGGTCATATTCAGCCCCTTCATTGACAAAGAGGGACTTATGATAGATTTTAGAAGTATATAATTACAACAGCAATTGTATTTACGGTGCTGATAAAGTCTTGTGTATTAGTTTTCAACCATCCCAAATTGCTATGCAATCTTTCCAACTGTATCAAGAGAATCTTCAAGCCTAATGCGTTAATAACTTATTGAGGCTATTCAACAAAAAGATATGGCTTTAAAACGATAACAAGCTACATTACAAATTCTTAAAGAAAAAGAGGCTGAAGTTGGCGACCATTTTTTCAAAATGCACCGCCAGATTCAACACATCACGGTAGATGGGTAAATGTTCGTAACGCGCCATTTAAAAGTGTAAAAATCCTGACCACTGTGATGAAAATATCTATCCACTTTACCCAAAATTAGGTGCGTTTTTTAAAATCGCAGGGGGCTATCGCCCCCTGCACCCCCTCAAAAGCACCCAATGACCCAAAGTATCCAATTACCCGATGCTACCGCGCCGCTTTAAACCCATTAAACCGATCAGCCCAGACAGGAATAACCAGATTGCACCGGGGAGCGGAACGGCGGTAACATCGCCCGGGCGAACAGCCCATGCGTAGAGCTGGCTATCCTTATAGTAGCCGTTCTGGTAGCCAGTGTAGGTATCGAAGTTCCACGCGAGGTTTGGATAGGGCGCATACTCACTACTCGACCAGTACACATAGTCCTGCACGTTAGAAAATAGATTGTAATTGGCATTATGGGTTGTGGTAATGGAATTATTCGCTACACCACCGAGTTGGTTATAAAATAAATCGCCCATTTGGCTACCAGTTTGATTCAATCCATATTGTGCAGGTACGGTGGTGGGTAATGTCCAATCTGTATAACCCCCTAAACTTAAATTGTTGGCCCACGCTTGGGCGCCCCACCACGTCATAGTGCCGTTACTGGGATTAAAATCTGCGGTAGTTAGAGTGTATGTGCCGTTATCATAATCATTGGGCGTGTCATGAATCACCCCGCCATTCGCCGCAATAATCTGACTGACCAAATTCGGATTACTAGCCGCTTGGGTTTTAAATAAGTTGGCGTCAGCCGCCCAAGTGATGTTGTTGACGGTGTCGTATACCATATCCGTGCCTCGTGCCACTAATGCCGCTTGCGTAGTTGTGGTAAAACTAAAACCTAATGCAATGGTTGCTAATATTCTGGTGTTCATAATTATTTCCTTTGATGCGTTAACAGTTAATAATGTAGTCAAAAGCCACACCCTAAAAACTCAGGATGCTATGTTCAGTTTGTTTAGATATAACGGTCTTGCGGTAAAGCGGTGTTGCGATAAAACGAAATAACGGATTGCTGGATTGCTGGATTGCTGGATTGCTGGATTGCTGGATTGCTGGATTGCTGGATTGCTGGATTGCTGGATTGCTGGATTGCGTAGAAAATAGTCGATTATATATTTCGTGTCAACACCTAAATCAATTTAATTCAGATATTCTTTACGCTGTTAAAACACCCATAGCGATGACTTCTTAATACTAAGCTAAACATAACCTAAACCTAATGGCTTCATGTCAAAATGAGTTGGTTTTTTCGTGAGGAAATATTGTATATATCTTTCATGCCCACCTAGCTTTTACAAGAATGATTCACAAAACATCAAATATCGCTGTAAATTAATTGCGTATTCAAGGCTTTATTAGGCTCTAAGCCGTTGATTGCCAGAGATAAACAACAGACAATAAGCCAAGCCAAAGCGCTAGAGGATCGACTGGATAAAATCGATTAAGTTACCGCACTTAAGCCGCGAGGAAATTAGAAAGATGTTATCTTTATATGAAATTGAATTAAAACAAACCCGCTTTTATCAAGAAGTTTCTGCAGACGGGCGTGAAGAGGGCGAGCTAATAGGTGAGAAAAAAGGCTTGCGAAAAGGTCTGCAAGAAGGTGAGCAAAAAGAATGCATTAAATTATTAAGTCGCCAACGAAGACGATTGTCGGTGTACAACCGCAACTTGAAAATGTTTTACAAGATTTCGCCAACTATCCCCTAGAAAAACTAGAAGACTTAGCCGATGCTTTGTTAGACTTCAACGCAATGAGTGATTTAGAAACTTGGTTAGCAGATCATCTTTAAGAGATAATGGGTATTATTAAAAGCTTGCACAAAACACTTGAATATTAAGTTAAAAAGCCTGCAAAAAGTAGTTTCATCTTAGGTTTTCTATTTCAACTATGCTTAATCCGGTGAGATCGGCTATGTTTTCGGTGTTTTCACCTTTATGAAGTAGTTTTTTGGCGATTGTTTTTGTGGATTGTTCCATGCCATGTTGTATACCTTGCTCCATTCCTATCGCTTTACCTTCATAATAACCATCACCAAAAGAAGATTCAAACATACTGGCTTGGTAACGTAAGTCATCTTTGTAGTGCTCGTAGGCTTTTTGTTCGTCTTCTGGCAGTTTCATGATGCTGAGTTTTTCTTGAGCTTCTTTTAAACCTTTAGCGGTAAAGCTGTCTTTAATTTCTTCATTTTTTAGAAAGTAAATCCACTCATCTAAGGTATCTTTAGCAATATCGTTAAAGCGGTTTATTTTTATCAGATAATATTCTGGATACAATGATTCTATGCTGTCTTTTTCGAAGAGTTGTTTTTGTTTTTCATTAAGTTCTAAAACATCATGATTGTGTAA
>CAIQNQ010000124.1 GCA_903873165.1 uncultured Methylococcaceae bacterium
CGTTCAGCCCCGATATAGCCAGCAGCGGTTGAATAACCGTCATATCCACATAAAATAAAAGACACTAAAGCGGTATTTAAATCCGCCGTGGTTGATAAGGCATTAAACGGGCCTTTCGTTAAAGCCCCTTCTGATCCTGCACCCGTTGTAGAAGGCGATTTACCCGTTAAACTACAAATAAAATCCATAAACAACTCAGGTAACTCCTGATAATGAATAGGGTTATAAATCGCTAACGGCCTAATGCCTGCGTTAAGATCACGAGGATTATTACGTCTACCCGGCAAAACCGCATTCACCGGAAAATATATAGCTTGATCAGCATTCAAGCCCCGCGCTAAACGGGTTGATAATTCTGCCAAATAACGCAGCATAGGCTCCACTTTATCCGGCCTTTCTTGCAAATAACGCACATTTTGACTGGGTTTACCTTCGACTAAACGTGGATGTGCAGAAGACACAAAATATTCGCCGGTTTTGTTTTGCGCGGCTTTTATAATCAAGTCGCGCATGGGCTGACTAAACTCTTCAAAATGCACGATATCTTCGATCAACTCCTGAGCATGTGCCGCCGTTAAAGGCTCAAAGTTTGAAATAAAGTTATTGCTCCCCGAAAAGTCCAATTCGGTTTGTAAATCAGCCCCTCTATTGACCGCATCATCCGGTCTTTGAAAGAAGCTAAGTTCACAATTATCAACTAATTTAACACTGGGATTGGTGTAATTTGGGTTCAAGCCCGTTAACTGTTTTGCGGGCACAACCACTGACGCAGTTATATCATCTTCTAACTGCACTTTTTCTGAAGCGGCAAAATCTTGTCTTAACTTAAACACCCGCCAAGCGCCATTGGTATCAAAACCCACGCGTAAATAACTTGCCAACAATTTACGCCCCTGAAACTTAAGTTCATTACCTGGGTGACCATTGACCAGATCAACTGAAAAGTGTGCACGCCAGTTATTGCCCCACTCTACTTTATAAAAGCGTTTAATCATAAGCACTAAGGCTAAAATATGCTGCGGGATTTTTTTTAACCAATGATTATACTCATGCGTATATTGCGTCACAGACGGCGTTAATAATTTAATCACCGAACCTAAAGTGCGCTCATTACTTAACAAAGCCCGTTGATCAACACCATTGCGTAGCGGATCTAAAAAGCGAGTTGAATAATCGTATGCAAAGATGTCCGCCACCATCGCCATATCTTGATCAAAATCATCCACGAACACTGCACCAGAAATAACCGCACCGGCAATGGATTTTGAAATCTCAGACTTACCCCCACCGGATACCGTACTGGGTTTATGACAAAAAGTACCCTCTGCATAAGTCCCTATCAACCGCCAACTAGGGGCATGAGGATGTCGCTCCATCGTAACTCTAAAGCCATCGGGATAGATATAAATATGATTATTGAGTAACTTTATAGATTGCTGACTGCCCCCATGTTGCCAAGTAATCTGTAAATTTGGAATACTAATTTGCGCCGCTTCAGGTACAAAAATAATGCTAGGGTATTGCTTATCTACCGCATAGCCAGCTGCCTGATAATCTATAGTGTGCTCTAATTGTTTACATAGCTTTTCAAATGAATGTGCTTGATGGCTATCCACTTGAGGCAAATATACCTCACCTAAAATAGCCCGAGGAAACGCTAAAGCCCCACCAGAATGCTCCTCTTCACAACCGCCAAACAAATTAGCGGCATAACTGATTTGGGACTTAATTTCCTTTTTACTGTATCCAAAGTAATTGTCGGCAATGATGGTCACAATCACGCCACGCATATCTCGACATACGACTTTAAACGGCTTGCCATCGTTATATAAATCATCAGGATTTTGCCAACACATGCCGTCTTTACGCTGCCGTTCTGTCGCATCCTGATAATGCGGTAAACCTAAATCTTGTTTGCGACACCACACTAAATGCGGTGCTAAAATAACGCAACCCGTATGCCCTGTCCAATGTTCAACATCCAATGCCACATCATTTTCGGGTAAAAAGGGATCACCTGCATTACCAAAGATAGACTCTACAAAATCTAAATTAGACACCAAACCACCCGGCACAAAGAATCGGGTTTCCATGATTTTCTGCGGACTAATCCCCAAGATCTCTGGCACAACAATAGGGGTTAGCGATAATGACAACCACAATTTAGCCGAGTTCTCTTGCTGACTCGTAAACGGTAAAGCTAATAAATCCTCAGGAGGGGTTAAGGCAGTGCGTAACAATTGCACATAAGCCGCTACGGGTACTTCATTCTTATCTGCTGGAACGGGTAAACCACCCGCAACGATATGAAACACGCCTTTAGTCGTGCGACGATCATTTTGGGGATTATGTAAGACGCCCTGCGCCATACGATAAGAATCGACATAAGCAGAATGAAATTCATTGATTTGAAAAGGGAGCGATAATTCTCTTGCTAAGCCTTTACGATCTAGGACAAACGTTTCACCCGGTAAATTAATATCTGCCGTGATACCGTTCGATGCAAAATACGCATTCAGAAAATCTTGAATACGTTGATCCGCAGGACAGCGATACTTAGCTAATAAGCGCCGTTGCTGAACATAGTTTTTTAAGAGACTATCCGCCACCTGTAGATAGTTTTGCTCACCCTCAATCTGACAAATAGGCTGACCTAAGGCCGCTAATTGCAAATTAATATGTTGTAATTCTTGTAATTGATTTGAACTCATTAAATCCTGCAAGGAAAAACTATCGTTTAGGCTCATAGACTACACCAACATGAAATATATATAAATCCCTACATCGAGAGCATAAGACGTGCGAATAGGTATTATAAATACTACACCCACTAATGCTTAGCTAAATCCGCCAAAATCTTATCACGCACTAACTGCCCAGATAAGGTCACCATTGGCATTCCGCCCCCAGGATTAACACTACCCCCGACGAAATACAGATTCTTTAATACCGCGCTACGCTGAGCATTTTTAAAGCCTAGGTTCTTAAACCGATCTGCTACCACCCCATAGATAGAACCTTGATTAGAGTAATACTTAGCTTGAATATCCACTGGCGTCCAGCTTTCTTCACACACAATATGTTTTCTTAAATCCGTTAACCCCATGCGTTCTAATTTTATTAACACCCGCTCGCGCATATTTGCATAATCTTCAGGTGATAAAGGTTTTTCTGGATCTAAATGCGGAATGTGCGGTAACACTTTAATAATCTCACACCCTGCCGGAGCTTGGGCTGGATCACTCTTACAAGGCGCAACTAAATAGATGGTGGGGTCTTCTGATAATTTATGATCATGGAATATAGCCTTAAAATGTTCGCGTGGATGCTCAGAATAAAAGAAATTATGATGCGCTAATTGTTCATAAAGTCTATCTACACCCAGATGTAAGACTAATCCTGAGCAACTAGGCGCAAACTTTTCTATGCGCCGAATTTCTTTTTCTTGTCCTGACATCAACTCTTTGTAAGCCGGAATCAATTCCATATTTGAAACCACAATATCCGCATTAAGCACCGACCCATCGGCAAGTCTGACCGCTGAAGCTAAGCCTGCCTCATGCTGGATCTCCTTAACCTCGGCATTGACATGGATATTGACACCCAACTCAATGGCTAACTTTTCCAAGCCTTGCGCCATGCCATACATGCCGCCTTTAACATACCAAAGCCCATAACCAAACTGGATATAAGGCAATAAATTCATTAAAGCTGGCGCATCGTAAGGAGACGACCCCACATATTTAATAAAATAATTGAGCACATCCACTAACTTTGGATCTTTAATAAAGCGCTTAACACCCTGATCCATAGAACGAAACACATCAAATTCCTGCAAGCTTTTGACGGGGCCATAATGCTTGAGCAGCTCCCAAAATGAATCCAAGCCTTGGGCAAAATAACCGTCCTCAGTCACTTCACACAGTTTCTTAGAATACGCTAAAAACTGAGCAAATTCTTTAGGGGTATTCGGCCCCAACTTTAGCAATTCCTGTTGCATAATGTCTGGATCAGAGCTCAAATCTAACGTGCTACCGTCTTCAAAGAAATTACGCCAATGCGGTTCAACCGTTTGAATCTTGACATAGTCATCCATATTTTTGCCGACTCTATCAAACAAGGCTTTAAAAATATGCGGCATGGTTAATATAGACGGACCTAAATCAAAGCTGAAGCCGTCTTTTTCTAGGACATTTAATTTGCCGCCGACTTTATCGTTTTTCTCCAACAGATCAACACTAAAGCCTTCCGTTGCTAATGATATTGCGGCAGATAAACCACCGAGTCCCGCACCGATTACCACAATGTGCGGCTTAGTATTTGTAGTCATGTTATTGTCTCTGTGATTTTTAAAAGAATTTGATCTTGAAATTATGCCAGTGCTGCGCCAAGTTTAAAGAGGAATACTGTTTAAAGGCTTGTAAGGTCTGCCAGTTTCTTTTGATACGATAAAAGAAACGCCCTTGACCAAACATAACATCAAAAAACGCCAGCATTTCAATATAACGCTGATCTGAATACGGAAACCAATTAGGTTCAGACTCATAGACACTTTGACTGGTCATGCCTGCCACGGTATAAGTAAAGCTCCGTAAACCCTCCGCACCATGATATCGCCCAAAGCCACTATTTTTGACTCCACCAAACGGTAAACCAGGATGACCAATATTTTTAATCACGTCATTTACGGCCCAACTACCCACTTGTAAACGCTTAGCCACCTGCTCTGCTTTTGCAATATCCTGACTCCAAACACTCGCATTTAAGCCAAAATCACTATCGTTTACTAAGTCAATCACTTCCGCTACTGAAGTAAACTTCAGCACGGGCAACACGGGGCCAAAGGTTTCTGCTTGCATTATTAGCATCTCATGAGTCACGTCCCATAACACAACCGGATGCAAATAACGCCCCTCTAATTGTAAAGGCCCAGATGCCTTAGCGCCTTTTGCAAGCGCATCATTATAGTGAGCCTCAATAACAGCAAATTGCTTTAAGGTAGTAAGGCATCCTAAGTCACCTGAACACCCATGCCCAACCTTAAGATTATGTGCTGCCTCAGTTAGCTGATGAATAAAATCTTGATAACAAGCGGCCTCAACGTAACAACGCTCAACGGACACACACACTTGACCGCTATTACTAAAGGCTCCGAACAAGGCCGCATTGATTGTCCTAGTATGATTAGCATCGGCAAAAACAATCATCGCATCTTTACCGCCTAATTCTAAAATAACAGGAATAGGATGCTGGGCCGCACTGGACATGATGGCTCTACCAGTCTCAACGCTACCCGTAAAAAACACGATATCAGGGCGAGCGGCTATCAATTGTTGACCCGTTTCCGCGCAGCCAACCACTTGCTGAACCACGTTATCGGGCAAGCTTAGTTTTGAGAATAAATCTATCAGCAACTCACCCACGGGTAAGCTTAATTCGGACATTTTAAAAATGACCGAATTACCACTAATAAGCGCGGTAAGAATAGGCGTTAACGTCAATTGAAACGGAAAATTCCACGGCGAGATAATAGCCGCCACGCCGTAAGGCTTTCGAATAATTTGGGCCGTTGACTTTGGAAACAACACGGGCGGTGTACTCACAGGTACCGTCGCCAGAATACTCGCGGCCTGCTTTTGATAATAACGCAATTGAGTCAGAACGGGATAAATCTCTCCCAGTAAAACTTCCGTTTTAACTTTACCGGTTGCCGCCATAATTACATCAACAATCGCGTCCACTTCTGCCAATATAATCGCTTCAAGTTGTATTAAGTGTTTAACACGTTGATCAACCGTTAACGCTTCCCACACAGTAAAAGCAGCCCGCGCTTTAGTCATTACCTTATCAACATCACCCTGCGGAGTCACAAAGTAAGTCTTAACGGCCTGCTCAGTTAATGCTGAGATTGCGGTTATCTCTTGACTCATGTTGCCAATCCGAATTCAACGCCATACTTTTTGCAAATCAATTTCGCAGAAATATGTGCCGACTCATAAATAGTAGGTAAACCACTCCCAGGATGCGTACCGCCACCCACTAAATAACAGGCATCTAATTCTTGAAATTGATTATGTGGTCGCCAATACAACAGCTGACTAAATTTATGCGCTAAACTAAAAGTTGCCCCTCTATAAACATGTTCTTCAGTTTCCCAGGTTCTAGGGGTCAGCATTTTTTCTTGTTCTATATGCGTACGGATATCAGTTAATCCTAAGCGCGTTTCTAAGGTATTTAATACTTGCTCACGCATTTCAATACAATAAGACTCCCAATCGGTAGAGCTTTCGTTATTGGGTGTAGGTACTAAAACATATAAAGCTGATTTACCTGCGGGAGCCAAGCTATCGTCATTAACACTAGCATTTTGCACATAAAAAGAGAAATCTTTGCTTAACACTTTACTATGGAAGATATTATTAATATTCGTGACATAATCATCTGCAAACGCAATGGTGTGGTGAGGTAAATCGTAAAACTTATCTAAACCTAAATACAACATAAAGGTAGAACAGGAGTATTCCAATTTATCTATTTTCTCAGGACTGTATTGCTTTAATTCATTAGGTTTAACGAGATTTGTCATGGCATAAGAAAAATCCGCATTGATAATGACATCTTCTGCCAGAATCTCGCTACCATCTTGCAAACGCACCCCTTGTACTTTCTTATTACTGATAATGAGCGATTCAATCTCAGTATTAGTATGAATCTGACCGCCTTGCTCAATAATGACTTTAGCCATAGCCTCGGCAATTTTATTTAAGCCGCCTTTGACATGATAAATACCATATTCATGTTCTAAATAAGACAACATGGTAAATATGGCCGGACAATCCCAAGGTGACATACCTAAATACTTAGACTGAAAAGAAAAAACTAAGCGCATTTTCTCTTCTTTAAAATAATTCCCTAAATTAGAAAACACACTATGATTCAATGCGAGATAAGGAACTGCTTTAATTAAGTCCCACGAGAAAAATGCCTTAATACTACTATAGTCACGTTTGATACAAGGATACAGTTTTTCAAAATGCTGCCCTTCCCGCTTTAAATAAGCATCATAGCCAGCACTGCCTTCCGTAAAGCCTTGTTCTAATTCTGCGCGCATTTTAGCTCTATCAGAAAAGACCTGAATACTGCGATCAGAAAACAACAAGCGATACATGGGATCCAGCTTAATAAACTCTAAATAATCAGCGCTTTTTTTACCGCATAAGGCAAACATATCGTCAAGCACATGTTTCATTAATAAGAAAGTAGGGCCTGTATCAAACACAAACTCGCCTAATCTAATAGGACGATTTCTACCGCCGACTTCATTATTCTTATCAAAAATAGTAACTTTAAAACCACGTTTACTTAACAACATCCCTGCACAAAGACCTCCAGGCCCTGCACCCACGATAACAATATGTTTTTTGTTCGGCATAGATAAATAAATTAAATAATTAAAATGAATTAAATGACTAAGATTGTTATATCACGCTTAGATTCTAATACAGCCCAGGAATCAGCTTTTTAGTTCGAAGCATGTAACTCTGATAACTTTTACCAAAATAGCTAATTAATAGTGTTTCCTCAACGCTAATGCGCTGATTTAAAACATAGGCGATAGGTAGTAGCAAAACAAGCAGCGCTAAAAAATCCCCCATCGCAATGCCTGTCGCAAAAAAACTCAGCAATAACCCTGTATAAGCAGGATGCCTTATAAAATGATAAAGGCCATGTTCGATCAATAAATGTTCAGTTTGAATCACAGCGGTAGTACTAAAAAAACGCCCTAAACTTTTTACAGCGCTAAAGCGTATTAGTAAACCAATCGACATCAACACAAAACTCACTAATTGACGCAAGTCATAATTGATAGGAATTTGCACTAAGTGCAATTGTTTAAACCCAAAAGCACCAATTATAGAGAAAACCACAACCCACCAGATTAGTTTCTCTGATCTATAACCGCGTTGTCCTGTTCCATCCCCCGACACCCGTGTTTTATAGATAATGATTAACTCCAACACTATCCATGTACTTGCCAACATCAGCCACAATTCTTGTATAAAAGTCATCCGCGTATTTTAAGTTCTTACCATAAGTGCATGGTAGAATCTTATATTTTTATAAATAACGCAATATCAATACCACTTTTGCCATGCAAAATCTTATAAAACTAAACCATATTTATAAAGCTTATACGCTAGGGCCATTAAAAACGCCTGTTTTACAGGACATTTCTTTAACGATTAATACTGGTGAATTCGTGGTTATTACTGGCCCATCAGGTAATGGCAAATCAACCTTATTAAACTTATTAACGGGTATAGATAAACCGTGCGAAGGTGAAATAATAGTCAATGGCAGTGCATTACATCGGTTAAAAGAAGAAGAATTATCGGTATGGCGAGGTTTAAACGTCGGCATTGTGTTTCAGTTTTTTCAATTACTACCTTCACTCAGCCTGCTCCAAAATATCCAATTACCCATGGATTTTGTGAATAAATACCCAAGAAAAGAGCGTTTAGAGAGAGCGCATTATTTACTTGATCGGGTAGGTTTAGCAAAGCAAGCCAACCAATTACCCGGACAAGTTTCTGGTGGACAACAACAACGGGCAGCCATTGCGCGTGCCTTAGCAAATGACCCAGCTTTACTCGTTGCTGATGAACCTACGGGTAATTTAGATTCAGCGACCGCAGAAAATATCTACACATTATTCGCAACGTTACAGCAAGAGGGTAAAACACTGGTTATTGTGACTCATAATGAAGAGCTTGCAAAAACAGCAAATCGTCATATCACTTTGCATGATGGACGAGTTTCAAGTGATCAATACCAATCCCCACTTCAGTAAGAACCATGTATCTTAATTCTATCCTGTGGAAAAAAGTTAGTAGTGATCTGTTAATACATAAATACCGTACCGTATTATCGATATCGAGTATTGCCATTGGTCTTTTTGTGATTGGCACCTTACTGGGCATGATGGACTTACAACTCAGCTACATGGATAAAGCGCATCAAGCGTCACAGCCTTCACATATCAGCTTAATGCTTAGACGGGATGTGGATTTTTCGGTAGCCGAAACGATCAGAAATTTACCTGAGGTCGATAGCGTTGACACCATGACGCAATTTACGGGTCAATTTAAAACCTCAAACTCTACGCCCTGGCAAACAGGAACCTTGCTATTCAGAACAGATTATCTTAACCAGAAACAAGATCAAATGCACTTATTAGCGGGCAGCTTTCCGCATGACAAAGCGGTGGCTATAGAACGCTTATCTGCCCAATATGCCCACTTGAACCTAGGAGACACCTTAGAAATCAATACCCCTAATGGCACTGAGACCTTAACCATTACTGGCATTATTAGACATCCTTTTGTTAAACCACCCACTTTTGGTGGTCAGATACATGTCTTTATCGCTCCTGAATTGGCACCTACCTTCAATATTCCTAGCTCTAGTTTCAGACAATTATTAGTCCAGGTTAAACCACCTTATAGCCCTGAAAAGGCACACTTGATAGCCAGTGAAATCCGTCAAAAACTTGCCACCTTAAATATCCCCGTTAATGCCACTTTATTACAAAATCCTGAGCAACATTGGGGACGCGCTATTTTTAAGGGCATTCATCTGATATTAACGGTGATGGCTTGGGCGTCCTTAGCACTGAGTTCTGTACTTATTTTAAATACCGTAGGTGCGTTAATTACCCAACAGACGAATCAAATAGGGATTATGAAGTCACTGGGTGCTCGCCGTACCAGCATCGCTAAAATCTATTTATCAGAAGTTTTTGTGCTATCGATTATTGCCTTATTAATCGCAATTCCCTTAAGTTGGGTAGGTGCTTATTACAGTAGTCAATGGTTGTTAGATTTATTTAATATTGAAATCTCGGGGTTTGTATATTCACCAAAAACTTTGTACATCATGATTGCCGGTGGCTTAATTGCCCCGATATTGGCGGCCTTACAACCCATCTTACAAGGCGCATCAATATCAGTACGCCAGGCTATTTCAAGCTACGGCCTAGGAGCAGATTTTGTCAGCAATCGTTTTGACCAATGGCTAGAACTTAAAATTGCCACCCGCTTACCCACGATTTATGCGATGGCATTGGCTAATTTGTTTCGCCGTAAAGCCCGCTTAATAGGCACACAAAGCGTATTAATCATTGCAGGCGTCTTATTTATGGTGATTATGAGCTTGATAACGTCCCTCAAACTGACCCTCAATAACGAACTCGCTCGCAGTGCTTATGATATTCGATTAGGTTTCATTCAAGATCAGCCCGGTGAAACCATTAACAAACTGGTCAATAGCGTTCCTAATACCCAACAAATAGAGCTTTGGAAACGCTTACCCGTAGAATTATCTGTTAACGCTAAACTCATCCAACAAGTGGGTAGTTTGGGTATGCAAATGATCGCCTTACCCACTAATACATTAATGTACAAACCGCTTATTGTGGAAGGTCGTTGGTTTGATAGCTCAGATGAACAGCAAGACCATTTGGTACTGAATGCGGATACTGCCGAACTGAATGGTATACATGTGGGTGACAAAATACAGACGAGTCTATTACAACAATCTTCTCGTGCCTGGGAAGTGATTGGCTTGTACCGTTGGTTTGCCGGTTCTGGTTATGCGGTAGAACCCGTGTATGGCCCCTTAAGTACTCTGCAATTAAATACTAAAACCGAATTTAAATATTCTTTTGCACTCTTAACAGCTAAGCTCAATTCTTTAACTGAGGAAAAAGCCTATCTTGAAGCTTTAAAGGCTGTGTTCCAAGAATACCCCATTGCTTTAGATGTTTACACCACCCTAGCTAAACGTGAACAACGTCAATTTGCTGAGAATCAATTCAAGCCTATGATAGGTATGCTACTAGGACTAGCCATTATGATTGCTATTGTTGGAGCGATTGGCCTATCAGGCACATTAGCTATTAGCGTTTTACAACGTACTAGAGAAATAGCCGTACTCAGAGCCATTGGTGCTAAGTCGAAAACTATTTTTAGGCTGTTTATGCTAGAAGGTTTATTTCATGGTTTGTTAGCATGGTTAATCAGCGTTCCTACCGCTTATTTAGTCGCTGCTCCGCTTGCTAAGCAGCTAGGCTTAACCATGTTAGGTATACATTTAGACTTTGTTTTCTCACAACTTTCTGTATTGATATGGCTGGTGGTGGTATTAATTTTAGCGATATTTGCCACTTATTTACCCGCCCGAAACGCTACTAAAATAGTTGTTAGAGCAGGGTTAGAGTATTGAAGGGAATTGCTTTTTAATCCAATACTTCGGACAGTTTATGCGGCTATAGTGCCATAGTTACATAATTTCGTGAAACATCAAATATCGCTGTAAATTAATCGTATATTCAAGGATTTATTAGGCTCTGAGAGTAAACTTGAAGTAATATCAACTAATGAATGTGTTAAGGTGGTTATGCCATATCACTCTTAATTGATTTTTTAATCATGAAAACGGATACAATGTTTTATCGGCTATTTAAGCGTCAGCCTAAATTAGCCTTAGAGTTATTAGGTTTAGACTATGCCGGTGATAGTTATTGCTTTAGCTCCGAAGA